>NZ_VKGC01000021.1:0-23865 GCF_007280785.1 Helicobacter mehlei | reverse complement strand
CGCGGCGGCCGCCCGCGCCCCCCCCCCCCCCCGGCCGCCCCCCCCCCCCCCCCGGCCCGCCCCCCCCCCCCCCCCCCCCCCCCCCCCCCCCCCCCCCCCCCCCAGCTTGATCAAAACCCCTACTTCTTGGGATCGGTTGTCATTTACCCCATTAAGGATCAAAAGCATATCGTGGATGGGCAACAACGCACCACGACTTTAATGCTGTTACTCAAAGCCATGCACGCCAAACTCACCCGTGAAAACAATGGCAAAATGCAACGCTTGTTAGACAATCTTGCCTCTTGTCTGTGGGAGATTGATGGTGTTACAGGTGAGCCAAACCCCGCTAAGCCCCACTTAGTCAGCCACGCCATCAGTGGGGACAAGCACCAAATCTTGCAAAACATCTTAGAAAAGGGGCTAGAGCAAGATGAGGAGCAAGATAGCTCAAACTATGAAAAAAACTACCGCTATTTTTGCGCCCGCTTAGATGAGTTTGCCACAGAGCACCCCACGACTTTCCACAATCTATGTTTATGTGTGTTGCACTCTTGTATTGTGCTCTCTGTAGAGTGTGGGGGGTCAGCCAGTGAAGATGAACGCTTAGAATACGCCTTAAGGGTCTTTAACACGCTCAACACGAGGGGACTCCCTTTAAATGACACAGACATTTTTAAAAGCGTGATTTTTTCTAGCAGGAGTGGGCAAGAGAGAGAGGCATTTATTGCGCAGTGGCAAGAGTTAGAGCAATTAAAATACAACAAAGAAGAAGACGGACTCCCTTTTCTCTTTAGACTTGGTATGCACAACTTGCGGGCGCGCCATGGGGATAAAAGTCGCGAAATTGGCTTGCGCCCTTTCTTTTTGAACAAGCACCGCAACCTACTCAAAGATGGCTCGATCATGCAAGAAATTGCAAAAATGCGGGAGTATTGGTATGGCAATGGAGGGACACGCAATTACAGCCTTAAATCACACCATCTTTATGATGTCCTTTGCGCTTTAGAGAATGGGTATTGGCAATTCTTGGATGGAGCTTACTATGTGTATTGTCTAGAGAATGGCAAGGACTATCTTAAAGGGCATGAGGAACTTTTAATGCGGACATGCGCGCACTTTTTGGTCTATACCATCAGTCGGCACTCCGGGCAGATTAAAGACCTGATCTACCATGCCTACACTTCACTTTACAAAACAGGCACCATAGACTTTAAAGCGGGGAGTCAAGATATTTTAGAGGGCGTGGTTACTACCCAGAGGAGCGAATACACTTTCCGCACTTTCTTTGAAGCGGCGCAAACAAAGAGACTCACAAAATCCCTTTTGGCTCTCAACATGTGTTTAAAATACCCCGAGCAACCCACAGGGGTTTGTGAAAAACCCGAGATCGAGCACATTTTCCCCAAAAAGTGGCAGACAAATTATGTCAAGCTTAGCCCAAAAGAGGCAAATGCTTTAGTCGAGTCTATTGGCAACAAGATCCTTTTAGAAAAACCGCTTAACATCAAGGCGAGCAATGGTTATTTTGATGCCAAAAAGAGCAAGTATGCCAAATCCAAGTTCTTAGAGGCGCAGGACTTAGCCAAATTCCCCAAAAGCGATTGGCTGCTAGAGGACATCAAAGCCCGCACAGAGGAGATTTACCAGCGTCTGTATGCGTTTTTCAAAGAATATGCGGTGTAGGGAGGTATGCGGTGATCGAGCGGGTGGGTTTAGAGTTTGCAGAGCGTCAAAGGCTTGAGGGTAACTTTGCAGAGTTTGCAAAGAGTTCTTATAAAGGACACTACCCACGCTCAAAAGACATTACCAAAGATTTAAATCAATGTTTGGAAAAGATCGGGTGGGTGTGTGCGCTTTACAAAACGCCTTTTAAGCTTTTAGGTCCTAAAGGCGTGCAAAGCGTGGAGAGCATGCTCATTTTTGCCCCCCAGTCTATCTTGCAAGAGGATTTGGTCAATACAGCCAAGTTAGAGAGGGCACATGGGTTTTATGTGTGTTGGGCAAATTTAGATGATGACAACGGACATATTTGGTTGATCACTTGTGGGGCGCAAAATCTCAAAGAAGCCCAAAACACCCCCGCCTTTACCAAACTCTTTAAAAACAGCAGGGGCACATGCCATGCCCAATACCACTTTGATACTTACCGCTATGCCCTTGATTTTTTAAGACTGGTGGCGTTGTTTGATGATCTGCCCGTGCAGGACTTTAAAGCGGGGGGTGAGGGTTCTAACCAAGCCTTCCCTAGAAAGGTAGATGTTTATTTTTTAAGAGCCCTCCGAGCAGACAACTATAGATATTTTCAAAAAGCCATCAGATACTATGAAAAGAGTGCGGAGTTGGGCGATGTGGAGGGTTTTTATCAAATCGGTGAGATCTATCACCATTATAGACCAACAGGGATTACAGAATGCCCTAACTTTGCCAAAGCTCTAGAATATTTTAAAAAAGCGGGAGAAATGGGGGATTTTAGGGCTTATGAAATGTTAGGGCGTTTTTACGCTAGGGGTAATGGGGTGGCTGTGGATATCCAACAAAGCTTAGGATACCTGAATTTAGCAGCGGATATGGGTTCTGAAATCGCTTGTTTTAATTTGGCAGACATATATCTTTATAATGAGGGGGTTAAAGACCCTGAAAAAGCCCAGGCATATTACAATAAAGCCATCAAAATGGGCAAGAGCAAGCTAGAGAGGGCGCGCATTTGCCACAGAGTGGCTAAGAGATACTTAGAGCATAGCCAGGGGGCGGGCTTAGATAAGGAAGACAAAAAGGCGGTGTTTTATTATCAAAAAGCAGCCATATTGGCTACAGAGGTCTTTGGTGCAGAGGCATATAACCGGATGGCGTATTGGGGCAAAAAATACTATAGCTATGCACAAACTCTAGAGTGGTGTCTCCAAGCCATTGAGCTAGGCAACACGAAGCTTTATACCTATGTGGGGCGGAGCTATTACGAGGGCAGGGGGTGCGTGCAAAACTACCAAAAAGCCCTAGAATACTTCCAAAAGGCAATCGCAATCAAAGAGGACTACGAAGCCTATTTTGCGTTGGCCGAGATGTATTTTAATGGCGAGGGGGTGCCACAAGACTATTCTAAGGCACTTGCCTATTACACAAAGGCACTTGGAGGAAGGTATGAAAAACAAGAGGTTTTCCGCCGATTAAGCCAAATCTACGACAAGGGCTTGGGTGTAGAACCCGATTTAAAGAAGGCGTTTGAATACCTCAAAAAGTCTTGTGGGATGTGGGATTAAGAGGTTTAATATGCCATTTTACAAGGTGTGGTATGCGGCATTATTTGCGAATCATCATTTTATTAGCCCTCTCTAGTTTTTGCTTGGGGGTAGCCGAATTCATTGTCTCTGGAATTTTAACCCCCTTGAGTGCTTATTATGGAGTGTCTGATAGTCAGGTGGGCAATCTAGCCACGCTTTATGCTTTAGGGGTGGTGGTGGGCGCGCCCATTGTGAGCGTGCTCATCTCCTCTTTTAATTACAGAAACCAGCTCATTTTCACCCTCGCCATCTTCTCTCTCTCCAATGCGATCATGTTTGTCAGTTCTAGCCTTTGGATCGCGCTAGTGGCGCGCTTTATTGGGGGATTAATGCATGGGCTCTTCTTTGTGATCGCCACCATCATTAGCATTAAGGTTGCGCCCAAGTCCAAAACCACCATGGCGTTAAGTTTGATGGTCAGCGGGCTAACCATCGCGTTAGTTACCGGCGTGCCCATAGGCATTCTAGTATCCAAACATTATGGACTCTTAGCCCCCTTTTTGCTGATCGCTTGTGTGAGCTGTTTAGTCGCCCTCTGCGCCCTATTCATCATGCCCAAACTCAGTAGCAAGCAAGCAAGTTTTAAAAATCTATGGATAGCTTTTGGTTTTGCGCCTGTGTGGCAGGGCTTTTTGGTAACCGCCTTTTCTTGTGGCTCCATGTTTGTGGTCTATATTTATTTGCGCGTGCTCTTAGAACAACACGGCTTTAGTTCGATAAGCATTGCCAATGCCTATTTATTCTTTGGCATTGCCGCCATAGTGGGGAATCTCTTTGGGGGCAAACTAGCAGATTTAAGGGGCTCTTTTGCCTCTTTAGGCTTTTTGCTCACCATGCAGATTTTGACCTTAAGCGCAATGAGTTTTAGCTACTATCTACCCAAGTGGGTTTTAATCGCCAATGTCATGGGCTTTGGCTTTTTTGGCTTTGCTTGCATCGCCCCGCTTAAAATGTTGTGTAACCATCTAGCCCGCGTTTTTACCCCAAACACCCAAAATGACACTATCGCGCTCAATGAAGCCTCTTTTAATGTGGGGATCACCTTTGCCTCTTTGGCTGGCGGGCTGGTGGCGCATTTAAATGTCAATTTTAACGGGCTGTGCGCGGCTCTCTTTGCTTTAAGTGCCTTGAGTATCTTAAGTTTTGGCATTAAAAAGGCAAGTTTTCAAGTAAAGTAGTTTATACTTGAGCTAAAACTTAGGATCACCATGTTACAAGCCACACAAGTTAGCATGCGCTATGCCACTAAAAAACTCTTTGAAAGTGTCAGTCTCACATTGGACGCACACAAACGCTACGGGCTGATTGGGGCCAATGGTGCAGGCAAGAGCACCTTTTTAAAGATTTTAGCCGGGGAGATCGAGCCTAGCAGCGGGGAGATTAGCGTGGGTTCTGGGCTTAAAGTAGGGGTTTTAGGCCAAGACCAATACGCCTTTGAAGAGTTTAGCTTAAAAGACGCGGTACTCATGGGCAATAAAACCCTCTATGACGCGCTCAAAGAAAAAGAAAAACTCTACAGCCAAGCGGATTTGAGCGATGATAAGGTCAATGCCCGTTTGGCCGAACTAGAGATGATTTGCGTGCAAGAAGACCCACTTTATGAATGCGAGGTGGTGGTGGAGAAAATCTTAGAGGATTTGGGCATTCCAGCTAGTCGGCATAATGACTTAATGCAAAGTTTGCCTAGTAGCGACAAATTTAAGATTCTGCTCGCTCAAGTGCTCTTCCCCAAGCCCGATATTTTGCTCTTAGATGAGCCCACCAATAACCTAGATTTAAACGCCATTGCTTGGCTAGAAGAGAACCTCAAACGCCATGAGGGCACGATGGTCATCATCAGCCACGATCGCCACTTTTTAAACGCCGTTTGCACCCATATTTTGGATTTGGACTTTAACACGCTCAGAGAGTTTAGCGGCAATTACGATGATTGGTACATCGCCTCTACTTTAATTGCCAAACAAAAAGAAGCCGAACGCAATAAAAAGCTCAAGGAAAAAGAGGAGCTAGAACGCTTTATCGCGCGCTTTTCAGCCAATGCGAGCAAGGCTAGGCAGGCCACCAGCCGCCAAAAGCAATTAGATAAACTGGATATTCAAAGCATTGAGGTTTCAAGTCGGCGCGATCCTAGCATTGTCTTTAAACCTCAGCGCACCATTGGCAACGAAGCTTTAGAATGTAGCCAGATTTCTAAGTCTTATGGGGATTTGGTGGTGCTTAAAAATGTGAGCCTAAAAATCGCCCCCAAAGATAAGATCGCCTTGATTGGGCCTAATGGCGTGGGCAAGAGCACGCTGTGTAAAATCCTAGTAGAGGAGTTGGCTCCAGATAGTGGGAGTGTAAAATGGGGCGCGACTGTGCTAAGGGGCTACTTCCCCCAAGATGTGAGCGAGAGCATTCAGGGGGAGGAGAGTCTGTATCAATGGCTTTTTAACTTCAATAAAAAGATCGAGAGTGGCGAGGTGCGCAACGCTTTAGGGCGCATGCTCTTTAGCGGGGCGGAGCAAGAAAAAAGCATTAATGCGCTGAGTGGTGGGGAGAAGCACCGCATGGTTTTAAGCAAGCTGATGCTTGAAAAGGGCAATTTTTTAGTGCTGGATGAACCCACCAACCACCTAGACCTAGAGGCGATCATCGCTTTAGGCGAGGCGTTGTATAAATTTGAGGGGGCGTTGATTTGTGTCAGCCACGATCGCGAACTCATTAGCGCGTATGCGAATCGCATTATTGAACTTGTGCCTAGCAACAAGGGCGCAAAGGTGATCGATTTTAGGGGGAGTTATGAGGAGTATTTGGCGAGCAAGGGGACATAATTTACAGGTTAGGGGCAAGTTATGTGTAAAGTGGATTTTATGAGGGCTTTTAGAATGTTTTTAGAAAAGCTTAAGGAACAGATTTGCCAGCCCGATCACCAATGGAAAATCAAGGGGTTTATCGATAGTGAAAGGCATCTGTTTTCTCTATCAAATGACACAAAAGTGGTTTCTAAGATTCTCGAGATTCACATGTTTCTCTATATCCTAGAATTTGCTGAAGATTGTGGTTTTGATGTGGTCTTGCCTAGCCATCAAAACTATTACCCAGATCTATCGTTTTGTCTAAGGCAAATCCAGCACTAAAATACGCCATTGATTTAAAAACAACCTACCGCAACGCAAAAAAATCCGAATTTATGCAATGGCTTCACTCTAGGTTCGCATGGGGAATATTTTAGAAACAGAGAATCGTGTAAAAATATCCAATTCCCTTGCAAGAGTACAAAGAGCATTTCTGTCGTGGGAGTGGGAACACCGCTAATATTGGGAGCATTAAAGTGATTGCGGATATTTTACACGAAAGGGGAGTTTTTGCAAAATTAGGCGAAGAGATTTTTGACGATTACTGGATGAACTATGGGTATATCAATATTACAGACCCTACGGGGATTCAAAAGCCCATCCGCAACCTTGATGCATATCTACGCTACCGAGGCATTAAGCCATGCTAGAATCCCAAAAAGTAAGGATTCCTCCCTTGAAGATTCAAGGGATTAAAACTAAAATTGTCCCCTATATTCAAGAAGTTTTTAAGACTTTAGATGTTGGTGTTTATTATGAACCCTTTATGGGAAGTGGCGTAGTTGGGCTTAATTTAATGCCCAAAGTGGCGGTTTTTAGTGATAATAACCCCCATATCATTAATTTTTACAATGCAATTAAAGAAGGCACACTTACTGAGGATTCGGTGCGTGCGTTTTTAATCCAAGAGGGTCAAGAACTAGAACAAGAAGGGCAGGCACATTATTTAAAAATACGGCAGAGATTTAATAAGAACCAAGACTCTCATGATTTTTTATTTCTTAACCGCAGTTGTTTTAATGGATTGATGCGTTTCAATTCTAGGGGGGATTTCAATGTCCCCTATTGCAAGAAAGATCGCCGTTTTGCCCCTGCTTACATTACAAAAATCACAAATCAAGTTAAATGGGTCAGTGAGCGTATAGCTCAAAACGACTACACATTTCTCTGCTGTAATTTTATGCAAATTTTTAAACAGGCACAAAAGGGTGACTTGATTTACTGCGATCCCCCCTACATTGGCAGACATGCTGACTATTTTAGTCTGTGGAGTCCTAAGTACGAGGAAACACTCTATGACTTGCTTGAACACACACAAGCTAGTTTTTTGCTTTCTACTTGGCATAGCAACACATACAGAACCAATCCATATCTTCACCGCTATCAAGAACATCAGATAGAGCTATTAGATCATTTCTACCATCTAGGGGGCAAAGAAAAGAATCGTAACGCCATCAAAGAGGCTTTAGTGCAAGACTTTAAAAACAGTTAAGCGGGATATTTGCCCAACAAGGAGATGGACACCCCTATTAATCTTTTCTGCCCTCTCTTCTTTGCTTAAGGAAAAAGAGGAGATTAGCATGGTAAAACTTGCCCCTATGAGCATAACAACTTTTACTCTAATTTTTCTTTTTGTCTTCTTTTGCATGAACTTCTTTAGCTATCTGAGGCTAAGGAAGTCTGCCTATCCTCTTCTGCGTTTTCTGCCTATTTGTCTGTATGCTTTAAACATTCTCTATCGAATCGTGCAGATGAAAGTTTTTGCCCATTTGGAGACATTACATACCTTCTTGTATGCCCTAGGCGGGATGAGCATGGCCGCAAGTTTTATTCTCTTCTGCCTGCTATTATTGCACTCCATCGCGCTTAAAACACTGCACCAAAGCACAGATACGCACAGACGCCAAAGCCTTAAAAAACTCTTGGATATAGGTCTACTAGGGGTTTTCTTTACCTCTATGGCAAAGGGCTTTTACAATTCAACCAATCTTGTGATCACAAGGCGCAGTGTAAAGCTAAAAAATTTAAAAGAAGCGTGCCACCTTGTGATGATCAGCGATGTGCATATAGGGGCGTATCTTAAAAAAGATTACTTGCAAAAGATTGTCGATCGTATTAACGCGCTTGATCCGGATATCGTCGTGATTGTGGGGGACTTGGCGGATTTGAAGGCTCAGTTGGTGCAAAAGGATTTAACCCCGCTTAAAAGTATCCAATCTAAATATGGCGTGTATTGTGTGCTGGGCAACCATGAATATTACCACGGGGTGGATGCGCTTGTTAAAGTGTTTCAAAAGAATCATTTACGCGTATTGCAAAATGAGAGTGTCCAAGTTGCAGGGCTTAATCTAATGGGTGTAAATGACCTGATAGGGTATCGCTTTAAGCGTTTTGAACCCGATTTTAAGACTATCTTTACCCAAGCCAACCCCAATCTGCCCAGTGTTTTACTCTCCCACCAACCCAAATCCTTAACACATTTAGAACAAAAACCCGACTTGATTTTGTGCGGGCACACCCATGCTGGGCAAATATTCCCCTTTAGCCTCTTGGTGTGGCTGGATCAAAAATACATTTATGGGCATTATCATTTGAAAGATTGCCAAATGATTGTGAGTAGCGGTTGTGGCTTTTGGGGACCCCCTGTGCGCATCTTCACCAAGAGCGAAATCGTATCCATCCACTTAGAGCCTGAAAATCAAGCCTAAAGGCTTGACATATAAGCCAAAAAGGATTAGCATTGCATTGTTTTTTTATTATCACTTTATTCTAGTTTTTAAGGGGTTTTTTGGTATGGTAGTAGCACAGCACAGCACAGCACAGCACAGCACAGCACAGCTTTAAGCGTTCTCTTTTAAGAGCAACGGCTTTAGGTCTTTTTTCTCTTGTTTCTTTAAGCGCAGAAAAAAACGGTGCATTCATCGAGGGCGGGTTCCAGTATTCTAATTTTGAGCGTTCTAATAAGACGAGTGGTGCTAACGCATTGCCATTTTTTAATGGTTATACGAGCGTGGCTACTGGTAGCTCGGGCAAGTTTAATGGCAACCTCTTTGGGGCAGATATCCAGTTTGGTTACAAGCAATTCTTTGGGCAGAAAAAACACTGGGGCTTGCGTTATTATGGGTTTTTTAGCGGGCAGGGTGGGAATTATCCTTATGAATATCAAGTTTTTGATGACACGACCATGACATTCTCAACCAAGAAAAGTAGCCAACCCTCAGCTAATCTCTTTTATGGCGTGGGGATCGATGCGCTCTATAACTTCTATGAAAAAAATAACCAAGCTTACGGGGTCTTTGTGGGTGTGATGATTGGGGGGAGCTCGTGGCTGGAGGGTGGCGGTAAGGCTAATGGGCAATGCCGTTATACGAAACCCAATAGCAATAGCACCGCTTGCATCAGCATGAATGACTATTATGCAGACTTTGCAAGCTTGATAGACAAGAATAAAGAGATTAGTAAGCTTTTGCAAGCCAGTGTCTCGCCTACTTTCGTGCAATTCATCTTTAACATCGGGTTTAGGGCTAATTTGACTAAACATCAGGGCTTTGAGGTGGGTATCCGCATCCCCACCATTGATGACCCTTACTTCAAAATGAAGACATTGCAACAGATACAACAGATATATGGCAATGTCGCCAAAGGGGCACAAGGCACGATGGCTTTTAGACGCAATATCGCTGTCTTTGCCAACTATGTTTATAACTTCTAGGCTCTAACCCTTTAAATCCCCCCAGTTAGTGGCTAAGTTGGCATGGCAACTTAAGGGCACACTTAGGGGGTAGATATTTTCCATCAGCTCTTTTAAATCTTGGGCGATCTGGGGGGCTTGCTCTTGGGGCACTTCTAAGATGATCTCATCATGCACTTGCACGAGCATTTTAATTTGGGGGTGTTGCTTGGTATATTCTTGGATTTTGAGCATGGCAAGCTTGACTAGATCGCTAGCACTGCCTTGAAAAAGGGTATTAACCCCTTCGCGTAAATAATCTGCTTTGAGTTTGGGGCTGGCATGGCTAAAATCAAAATGCCGTTTGTGCCCTAAAAGGGTGGTGATCTCCCCCTCTTGTTCGATACGGGCTTTGAGTTGTTCTAAGAAATCTTGGATCGTGGGGAAGGTGTTAAAATAGCGTTGGATATACTCTTTAGCCTCTTCTAGGCTGATTTTGAGCGATTGGCTCAAACGTTTAGGCCCCATGCCATAAATGAGGGCAAAATTAATGCTCTTGGCAATGGCGCGTTTTTCTAAAGCCTGATCGCCAAAGAGGGCTTGGGCGGTGTTTAAATGGATGTCTTGATCTTGTTTAAAGGCGCTAATCAAGTGGGTATCTTGGCTAAAATGGGCTAAAAGACGCAATTCAATTTGGGAGTAATCAATGCCCAGCAACAACATGTGGGGGCTGGCAATAAAGCCTTGGGCGATCTTCTTGCCTAAGGGCGTTCTGATGGGGATATTTTGCAAATTAGGGTGGGCGGAGCTAAGCCTTGAGGAGGCGGTGGTGTTTTGGTAAAAGGTGGTGTGGATTTTGCCCGCTGTGTGCTGATCTAAAATGGGCTGCAGGTAGGTGGATTGGAGCTTGAAAATCTCGCGGTATTCTAGGAGTTTGCCTAAAAGAGTATGGACATCGATTCCTTGCACGCTTTGGGGGGCATTTTCTTGCAAGGTTTTTAAACTCATCTCATCGGTAGAAAAACCCGTTTTGTTTTTCTTGATCCCCTTAGTGGGTAGGGCTAATTGTTCGTATAGCAATTGCGCCCATTGTTTGCTAGAATTGATATTAATAGCCCCCACCATCTCTTGGATACTCTTTTGCAAGTCCTCTAAATCTCTCACAAACTGGGTATAGAGGGCTTGGAAATATTCTCGATCAATGCTAAAGCCATGCCCTTCCATCTCAAAAAGAGTTTCTAAAAGCGGGTATTCCAGATCGTGAGCGATTTGCCACAGATCAGGGCTTAGGGTGTTTTGGTAATGGCTGTAGGCTTGCGCGATAAGACGGGTATTATCTAGTGCCAAACCAGCAAGGGTATTGAGATTGATCTCTTTTATGGCGTGCAAGGGGTGGGCTTGGCTTTTAAAAACTTGGGCTAATGCGCTAATGGTGGGTTCTAGGCTAGAGTGTACCAGCCATGCTAAAAGGGCAATGTCATCATAGTGCTTGGGTAGGGGGATTTTTGTAGCCCTAAAGGCATTAAAAACATCTTTGAGTTGGTAGCCAATGATGTGGCGTTGGTAGAGGGCGTGCAAAAAAGGTGTAAAGTCTTGGCGTATATCCACAAAAATAAAGGCTTGTGTATCGGGTTTTCCAGTAATTGCTAAAATGCCAAGACCTAGCACCTCATTAGATGTTTTGACTAGCTGGATAGCACACCGATCAAAAGGGGTTAGCCACTCTGTGGCTTGCTTGGGGGTGCAAATGGCAAGCTTGGGGGTGGGGGGCGTGCTCTCAAAAAGTGTGGTGGGTGTGATCTGCTTGAGCAGGGCAAACATTTCGTATTTTTTGAGCTCATGGCTAATGCGCAAAAGGGGGTTTTGTGTGGGGAAGAGGGCTGGGGGGGTGCTTGTAAAAAGATTAGTCTGTAAGGTGGCTAGTTGCCTGCTTAAAAAAGCTTGATTTTTATCTCTAATGAGGGCATCTAAGAGTTTGGGGGGTAGCATGCTGGCAAGCTTGGGGGAATTGATTGGATCATAGAGATTTTCTAAGTTTTCAAAGGCATTTAATAATTTGATCGCATAGGCAGGCCCGATTCCCTCCACGCCCTTATACCCATCGCTACTATCACCCACCAAACCTTGATAATCCCTAAATTGGTGGGGGGGTATTTTGTATTTTTCAAGGCAAAATGCCACGCCCCGATCGGTGTTGCCCGCAAAGTCATGCACGCACACAGAGGGGCTAACCAGCTGGTAAAAATCCTTATCATTGCTTAAAATGCGCACTTGGTAACCCTGTTGGCTAAAAAGTGTGCTAAGACTGGCAATCACATCATCGCTTTCATAACCCTCCACACTCAAAGCGCATAAATCCATTTGCTTGATCCAATCAAAAATAATGGGGAGTTGTTCCTCTAGATGGGGGGGGCTTAGGCGTTTGGCTTTATAATCCGGATAAAGGGTTTTGCGCTGGCTTTTAGGGCTCTCTAGAGCAAAGATCAGAGCATTAGCTTTGAATTTATAGACCTTCTGGATCACATGGGCAAAGGCACTCAGCCATGCGGTGTTAAAGCCTGCTGAAGTGTGCCAATCTCTAAAGGGGTAGTAGAATTTAAAAAGGAGGTTGAAGGTATCCACCAAATGGATGGTTTTCATGCTTGTTGGGCTACTTTGTGGATACAATCCTCAAAGAGGTATTGGTGCTCGCTGGGCAAGGCTTCATAAAGCTTGAGGGCTAAAAGGCGGATTTCCCAAAGGGCTTTGTTGTGCGTGCGTAAGCTCAAAAAGTTTTGCAAACTGCGGGCATTGATGCTAAAGGCTAGACTGGTTTTATAACTCTCAGGCATGGCAAACTTAGCATAATCATTTTTCACATGCCCCACAATCAAGAGCCGTAAATTTTCTAGGGCTTGCACGCTAGCATGATCGACAGCCTCCACTCCCGTAAAGACCAAAAACTCTTGGGCGCGCTGGAGATTTGGCTCTTCAAGGGGTAAAAAGCTCTCTTGGGCTTGGAGCTCTTTGAGGGTGTAACGGCTGGATTTGACTGAAAAGCTAGCCATGCGGTGGCGGGCTAACTCTTGCAAACAAGCGCGGCTAATGCCTTGAATATCAAAATTATAAAAGAGATGTTCTAGGGTGGAGTTATGGCGGTATTTGTTGGCAACGCGATCGATGAGTTCTAAATCTTTACGCCCGCCTCCATCGCTATTGGCAAAACTCTGGTAACAAGTGCGGATCGCTTCGTAGCAACAAGACAAGGGAGTGGCATGCTTTAAAATCACTAACATATTAGGGCTTTACAAGGAGGGTTTGGACTGGTGGGGGCGTATCTTGTGCGCTAGACTGGGGGGTTGGGGCAATCCCTTCGGGGGCAAAGCCCAAATTCTTAGGAGTATAGATGGTGTTGGTGTAGATAATTTGCCGATCCTGCAGAGGCTCGCTAAAATCGGGCTTGAAGTTGGCATAAAATCGCGTGAGCATGTGATCCAAACTATCCAAACTAGCATAACTCACCCAATCATATTGCAAGTCTGTATTGAGAATGGAGGCATATTGGCTAAGATAGGGGCTAGTTTTGCCAATCGCACTGGTGAGGTAAAAGTTAGTGCGATCCCTAGGCTGGGTGAGCATGAACATGGATAAATTGAAGTTGATCTGGGAGGAGAGCATCATTTTGGGGCGGTCGGCTTTGGGCAGACGGCTAATTTGGGAGAGCAAGAGCCCGGTTTTGACAATGGGTGTGTTAAAAAAGACCACCGCATTTTTTAAGTATTTGGCCTGTCCCTTAAGCTCCCTAGAAAAAGTGCTCGCCTTTTTAAAGGTGATGGTGTCCTCCAAGATGATTTGCGCGCCCAAGTCCTTTAAACTCTTGCCCAACATGGCACCCCGAAAACTATCATCATTATAGACCACTAGGGGGTTATATTGCCCCAAATTCAAAAGTGCATGGACTTGCTGGATAAAGTCAATCCCGCCAAAGAGCAAAGAGGCAGGCAAATTAGTTAATTTTTCAAGCTGGTTTTTATGCACCGTGGGGATGATGGTTGGCAGATTCAAGGGTGTTTGGGCGATCAAATTCTCCACGCCACTTTGGGTTAAAAGGGCGATGACAAAAGGAAAGTCTTCTTTTTCAATGGCCTGATAGGTTTGTTTTAAACTCTCGGGATCTTCTTGTTGGCTATCAAAGACTTTAAAGATAAAATCGTGGTTTTTATAAGAGAGATAAGCCAAAATGGCATTAATGGCGGCATTGCTATAACGCCCGATCACCTTTTTGGGCACTAGGAGTGCCACATGGTAAGGGGTGTCTGGGGAAAATTGTTGTTCGGTGAAAACCTCTTGCAAGGCGGGTGGGTTGAGCCAGTTATTGATGATTTGGTAATCATCGCGTAGTTGGGGGTGCTTGATGCCCTCTGAAAAATACGCCATAAAGGAAAAGACCTGCCCTTCCTCATAGAGCTTTTGCAAACAAGCTTCATCGCAAGGCTCTTCAAGTTGCACCACAACTTGCTTGGCTGGGGGCAGGGGCAATAAATCCCGTTTGTGGGGAGCCTTGGCGCAGAGCAACGCCCCACAGAGCATGCCTAAAATTAAAAATTTAGACAATAGCTAGTCCTTGTGCTTTTTAAAGACATGGGGACTTAGCATGTTGGCTGGTTGGAAAATCTCATCTAATTGTTCTTGGGTGAGCAACTGGCGTTCCAGCACGATCTGATGGACTGATTTACCCGTATCCAAGGCTTCTTTAGCAATGGAAGCGGATTTTTCATAGCCAATGTGTGGGTTGAGCGCGGTAACAATGCCAATGCTATTAAAAACATAATCATGACAAATTTTTTCGTTAGCCGTGATGCCATTGATACACTTTTCAACCAAGGTGCGGATCGCGCGGTTGAGCATTAGGAAAGAATGGAAGAGTTTATAGGCGATCACAGGTTCAAAAACATTGAGTTGGAGTTGCCCACCCTCAGCTGCCATCGCGACAGCTAGGTCATTGCCAATGACCGAAAAGCACACTTGATTCACCACTTCAGGGATGACCGGATTGACTTTACCGGGCATAATGGAGCTACCCGGTTGCATTTTGGGTAGATTAATTTCATTTAAGCCCGCACGCGGTCCTGAGCTTAGCAAGCGCAGATCGTTACAGATTTTAGAGAGTTTGATGGCAATCCTTTTGAGTGCCCCGCTGACTTGCACATAAGCCCCCGTGCTTTGGCTAGCCTCAATCAAATCGCTAGCAATGGTGAAGGGGCGACCGGTCACTTCTTGGATTTTCTTTTCCACGATGCGTTTATAATCTGGGTGGGAGTTGATCCCCGTGCCAATAGCCGTCCCGCCTAAATTCAGGACGCGAGTCCATTCTCTAGCATCAAAGACATGCTGGATGTCCTTTTTCACCATAGAAACAAAGGTTTCAAATTCCTGTCCCAAAGTCATAGGCACAGCATCTTGAAGCTGGGTACGCCCCATTTTGAGGATATGGGCGAACTCCTTAGATTTCTTGGCAAAGGCATCTTTAAGGATTTTAAGGATTTGGGTTAGGTGATCCAAGCGTTCATAAATGGCGATCTTGAGTGCTGAAGGATAGACATCGTTTGTGCTTTGGGAACGATTGACATGGTCATTGGGGTGGCAGTATTGGTACTCGCCCTTTTTATGCCCCAAATACTCCAATGCCATGTTGGCGATGACCTCATTGACATTCATGTTGGTGCTTGTGCCCGCCCCGCCTTGAATCATATCCACGACAAATTGATCATGGTGCTCACCATCAATGATTTTATCGCAAGCATGGCAGATCGCATCTTTGATCTTAACCTCAATGAGCCCTAAATCAGCATTGGCTAAAGCAGCGGCTTTTTTGACTTGTGCAAAGGATCGGATAAAGATGGGGTAGTTATAAAGTCGATCGTGCGTGATGTTGAAGTTTTCCACTGCCCGCAAAGTTTGAATACCATAATATAGGCTATCATCAATCTCCATCTCGCCAATAAAATCATGTTCTTTTCTAGTTGCCATGAAACTCTCCTGCATAAAATGATGGACATTCTACCGATTTAAAATTAATATTAAATTTTAACGGCATAATCCCAAAGCAATTTGAGAATCGTAACACCCACGACCCCTAAAAAAATCGTGCGGATGAACTTGACCTCTTTAACCATCACCAAGTGGGAGCCCACAAAAGCCCCCAACATTTGCCCTAGCCCCATTAAAAGTCCGACACTCCATAAGATTGGCGATCCCAGTATAAAAACACCCAAGCTCACGATATTACTAGTGAAATTTAAAACTTTTGTACGCGCCACTGACTTTTTCATGGGCAAGCCTAGTAGGGCGAGCATTAAAAAAGTCCAAAAAGAGCCCGTCCCGGGTCCAAAGAAGCCATCATAAAACCCCAAGATAAACCCAAAGACCCCATAAAAAATGGCGGGTTTGAGCTTGGGCTGGCTTTCTTGTTCGCCAATTTTGGGGCTAAAAAGAGTGTATAAAAAAATTACGCTCAAGAAAATCGGGATTAACAGACGCAACAAATTTGCCTGCAAGAGCAAGATTACATAAGTCCCCAAGCATGCACCCACAAATACAAAAACAATGCCTAGCCAAATTTCTTGGAGTGAGACTAGCCCTTTGCGCCAAAAATTAAAAGCCGCGCTAAAGCTACCAAAGCTACTTTGTAATTTATTGGTGGCTAGCACCATATGCACAGGCACGCCCATTGCCATGAGGGTTGGCACGCTAATCAACCCCCCGCCCCCCGCAATGGAATCAATCAAGCCCGCACAAAATGCCGCCACAAAAAAGATCGCATAATCAAAAAACCCAAAATCCATGCCATCCTCAAAAATAATTTTTGCTTTAAAATATAGCATGGCGATTTTACTTAGGAGCTTTAAAAACACGTTTTTTGCTAAGTGCTACTCATTTACACCCCAAATCAACCCGCCATTTTTGCCTAAAAGGCTAACTCAAGCCCCATTTAGCCTTTTTCGTTAGAGTCTTCTTGATTTCTGTGTGTATCAGAAACAAATTTCCAACTCATTTAAAATCCTTAAGGAGGCAATATGGTTTTAGTCGCATTGTCAGCAGAATTGGGGGCATCTAGGCGGGGGAGCAATAAGGGAGTAGAATGTTTGAGGCAGGCGTTGATTCAAAGATGCCCAGAAGTCGCCAAACACGCCGTTTTTATCAAGGAAGAACAGTGCGTGTTAGACACTTCCTTTAAACATGCCAAACGCTTTGAAGATTACTATCTGTTTTGCAGAGATGCCCTGATCCCGGGCATGCAAAAGGTCTTTGCAGAGCACCAATTCCCCATTATTTTAAGCTCAGAACACTCTAATGCCTTTGGCATTATCCAAGCCTTGCGTAGCCAACACCCTAAAGAAAAAATTGGGATTTTATACTTAGACGCGCATGCCGATATCCACACCGCTCATGACAGTCACTCAGGCAATATCCATGGCATGCCCTTAGGTATGGTGCTCAACAAAGTGCATGCTGGTCCTAATGATTTGAGCGTACAAGAAAAAGAATATTGGCAAGATTTATGTTCTTTGGGGCTTGAAAAAGGGGTTGTGCCTTTTGATCCCGCTTACTTAGTGTATTTTGGCGTGCGCAGCACGGAGCGCAGTGAAGATGAGGTGATCGCTGAATACAATATCCCTCTTTTCAGTGTGGCGCAAATTAGAGAGGACATGTTTGGCGTGGTACAAAGGGCTAAAGAACACCTCAAGGGTATCCACACGATTTATTTAAGTTTGGATGTTGATGTGATGGATGGGGGGATTTTCACTTCTACGGGTGTGCGTGAAAAACGCGGTCTATACCCCCATGAATTGCAAGATTTATTGCAACTATTGCTGGATACTTTTGGCGATCGCTTAGCAGCTATTGAGATCACCGAATACAACCCTGACATGCACAGAGGTGGGCGCGATGATCAACAAGATGTGTTAGAACTCTTGATGAGCGCGACCCGGTATGCCTTGCAACGCAGGAAACACCCCCACAAAACCCATTCAAGAGACCATGCATGATCGCCATTGGCTTGCCCAAAGAGAGCATGGATGCGGAGTTCCGCGTAGCCCTAGTGCCCGAAGATGTGGCGGTGTTGGTGCAAAATGCCAATTGCCAAATTTTTGTTGAAGAAAATGCGGGCTTGAATAGCGGTTATACCAACCAGCAATACCAGCAAGCCGGGGCACAGATTGTCCCCACCAAGCAGGCCTGGGATCAGCCCGTGATCTTAAAGTGCAAAGAACCCTTAGAGCATGAATATGCCTTGCTCAAAGAGGGGGCGACTCTCTTTAGCTATTTGGATTTAGCTTATAATACCTCTTTAGCGCGCATGCTGGTGGATAAAAAGATTTTATCTATTTGCACCGAAACCATTCCCGGACCTAAGGGCAATTACCCGATCTTGGCCCCCATGAGCGTGGTTGCGGGCAATTTAGCCGCCCATTTTATCCAGCATTACTTGTTAGCCCTAGAACATTTGCCGGGTGTCTTTGGGCGGGGGGTGTTGTTGCGTGGTTTGGCGGGCGAACCTCAGGCAAAAGTCGTTGTTGTGGGCGGGGGCGTGGTGGGCTTAGAGGCGGCTAGGACTCTTAGCGTGATGGGCGCACGGGTGGTGATCTTAGAGCTGGATTTTGCCAAATTACAAGATCACCCCTACACCCACCTTTATCATTTAGAAGTGTTGGGTGTGAATGAAACTAATATTATCTATGCCCTAGAGGGCGCGCTAGGCTTAGTGGGGGCGGTGTTGCAAACCGCCACGGCTACGCCCAAAGTGATCTTAAGACGGCATTTAAAGCACATGCAAAAAAGAGGGGTGATTGTGGATGTGGCATGCGATCTAGGCGGGTGCATTGAAAGCATCCACCAAACCAGCACCTCCGCACCCATTTACTTAGAGGAGGATTTGTTCCACTATGGCGTGCCCAACATGCCCGGGATTGTGGCTAAAACAAGCTCGATTGCTTATAGCCATGCAAGTTTGCCCTATGTGTTGTATTTTTTACAACATGGACTCAAAGGCTTTTTACAAGCAAAAGATAAGGTGGTTGCCCAGACTTTGGGGGGTTTGAGTGCTTATCAGGGCTATCTCACCCAAGAGGGAATCGCTAGGGCGTTTGACTTGCCCTATAAAGACCCTCAAGAGGTGTTAGCCCAGCTTTAAGCGCGTGGCTTGTAGGGTGATTTGGAATCCAAAGAGTTAAAATAGAAAAGGCGGAGCCCCCAAGGGGGCTAGGGGGCAGAGGTGTTAGCGCAAGCTTGTTATTTGAGGGGGAGCACTTGCACGCTAAGGGAGTTGGGGAGGCTACGGACAAAAATGATATTGTTTTTATTGCCACAGAACTGGTTGGCTGTTGGTTTTGTGGTGTCATTACAAGCAATCGCTTGAAAATTTTGTTTTAAGTGATCCACATTGACAGCAAAGTTATGGGTTTCATCATTATCAAAGCGCGCCACATAGACCGTTTTAGGGAAAATATTAGAACCTCTAATATCAGCTGCCGTAGTGGCTTTATTCACCATGCTCATAATCCCCCCAACAGCCATCATAGCCATTCCAGCATCGCCACCTGTCGCAGCTCCAGCTGTTTGTAAGCCCTTGCCCGCAGCTGTTTTTAAGATTGCTGAACTAATGGCGCGGGTTTTGATGGCAGGCAAGGTAACTTTATATTCTGTTTGCACCACCGCATCAAAGTGGGAGAGAACCTCAAAATCTTGTGCCTTACCATTTGCGACCAACCGGAAAGTGCTGTGGAAGTCTTTGCCATCCTTTAAAGTGGGGATCGCAAAATTAAGCTCAGTGATTTTATATTCTTTCAAAGTGGGTTGCACCCCATCTTCTAAAACCACCCAAGTTCTTTTGTGTGTGCTGTGGTGTTCAAAATTCTTGATATCTTGAGCAACAAGGGGGATTTTGCTCACCGCATAGGCCTCTTTGAGATCGTCAATACCCTTGCTGTCTCCATCGATGGTATAAAATAACCCAGCAACATAGCTAATCCAAGGGTTGATAAAGCCATCATAGGCAGCCATGTATTTTAAATTTGAGTAGCGTTGTTCCAATTCTTGATCAAAATTGCCAAGTCTAGCTGTGAATTTAGCAAGTTTGCCCGGATTTTTATTCTTGGCTTCCTCTTCCATTTGGGTATGTGCTTTTTGGATTGCCTTGCTGTAAAACTCTTTCAAGCGTCTTTGGCGCTCAATGGTGCGGTTAAACTCCACGCGTGCCTCTTGCATATTGCCTAAAAGCGCATAATCTAAGGCTTTGTAATAGTTGGTCAAAGCCCATTCATACATATGTCCCTCATAGGGTTTATTGGTTTCATTCCCAAAGGTCGCACCCCCAACTTTAGAGAGGGTTTTTTCCAAGTTCTTATAGTTGGTATCAAAAACCTTATCGGCTTTGTCCAACATCTCCAAAGAAGGCTTATAAGAGCCCATCATAAAGGCATTCACGCCGTTTTGCAACTCCCATAAAGGCGCATCTTTTTGTTTTTTGTCTTGATCAATGAACTTTTTGGAAAGTTTATCTGCCTGTGGGTTTTGTTTGGCATAGTAAGCTTGCTGGAATTGTGCGAGTTGTGCGCGACTCTCTGTGTGCGCACACCCCAAAAACACTAAACCACTGACCAAAATCCCGTAAAATTTCCAACTCAAACCAATCTGCATCTACAACCCCTTGCCAAAAAATAAGTGCCGATTGTAACAAAAGTTAATTAACCAAATACCCACGCAAGGATAATGGGGGTCTAAATCCCCCTAGAAGTTATAGACATAGTTGGCATAAAGGACGATCACGCGTCTAAAAGAAAAAGTGTTGGTTTGACCCGTTGAATATGCGCTGTAATAGGGGTTGTTAATAGCTGGGACTCTAAAGCCCACCTCCACGCCATTATGCGCTCTAAAATTAGCACGTACTCCGAAGTTAAACATCCATTGCACAAAAGTAGCCGAAAAGGTGGCGTTGTTATTGCCAATTGCACTTTTAAGAAACCAGTCATTATAGCTCACACAATAGGCATTATTGACCGTGGTTTGGCACACGCCATTAGCCTTGCCTGCCCCCAAGGTCCAAGTGCTCCCCCCCACAGCCATGCCCACAAAAGCCCCAATATCATAGCCCTTAGCACGGAAAAAATTCCACAACGCGTCAATCCCCACCCCATAAAAATAATTCCCCAAAGACCCTTGAGTGGGGTATTTATTGTCTGTTTTTTCTGAAAAGCCCCCACCTTGCAAGCTAATCAAACCATAGTAACGCACGCCCCAATGCCGTTTTTTACCAAAGAATTGTTTATAGCCCCCCTGAAAATCCACACCCCCTAGATCGCCAGAAAAGGGGTAAGTCGTGGTCGAATTGGGAGTTTTATACGCACGCGACCCAGCCACATGGGAGTATTGCACCCCCACTTGGGCAAACCATCCATCTTTAGCCGCTTCTAAAGGCAAACCCAAGAGTCCAACAAATCCCATCCCTAAAAACACCCGTTTAACCATATAAAACTCCTTCTTGGCCAATAATAGCGATTCTAGCAAGTTTTAAAGCCAATTGCAAGAACTTAAATCTTTTTAAGTTTTTAACACGCATAAATGACAAGGAACAAATTGTATTAACCACTTCCAGCACTTCTTACAGAACAGCGCATAGCACAACTTGGGGGATATAAGATCTTTTGGTTTTTTTAGGAGTTTTTCATTAGAATGCGCAGATGCGTTTTATCGATCTCTTTGCCGGAATTGGAGGCATTAGACTAGCTTTTGAGCAGGCTGGGGCTCATTGTGTATTTTCTTCTGAGATTGATCTGCATGCTAGAGAAACTTACAAGGCTAATTTTAAAGACACCCCCGCAGGGGACATTACCCAAATCCTAAGCCAAGACATTCCCCCCTTTGATATTCTGTGCGCGGGTTTTCCTTGCCAAGCTTTTAGCATTATGGGGGCTCAAGGGGGCTTAGATGACCCACGAGGGGCGTTATTCTTTGAGATTGTGCGCATACTCTCTTACCACAAACCCCGCGCCTTTTTGTTAGAGAATGTCAAGCAATTAGCCACTCACAGCCAAGGGCGCACGCTAGGGGTGATTTTGCAAAGTTTGCAAGATTTAGGCTACTGCGTGCGCTTTCAAGTGCTCAACGCCCTAGACTTTGGTATCCCTCAAAAGCGCGAACGGCTATTTTTAATCGGCTTTTTAGATTCGCGCTTGGCTCAAGCCTTTAACTTTGATTTTGTTAAAATTCCCTATCATCTTAATTCTATTCTAGAGCCTAACCCCCCTAACTCTGCCCTAGCCTCCGCATATATCCGCGCCAAGAGATTGGCCAGCGTGCAAAACAAACAAGTGTTTAGCCCCTCTATTTGGCATGAAAACAAGAGCGGGAATATCAGTATCCTAGATCACGCCTGCGCGCTTAGGGCGAGTGCTTCGCACAATTACCAGCTAGTCAATGGAATACGCCACTTCACCCCAAGAGAGCTTTTAAACCTCATGGGCTTCCCCAAAGACTTTAAAATTGTGGTGAGCCCTAGCCACCTACACGCCCAGTGTGGTAATTCTGTCTGTATCCCTGTGATTAGCGCGCTAGCTAAGCGTTTAATGGATTTGCTTTAGTGCCCAATGCGCCTAAGCTTAGAGATGCGCGCCCCAAAAGGGAGCTAAACACCTTTTCTAAAAACTTCATTGTAGAGTTAGGCGCGCATTTGATCTATTGGATCGCGCTTAAAAGAGAAATTAGCGGAGATGACTTTGTGCGCGCTTTAGGAGGGGCTTTTAAGAGCGATATATGCTTATCCCCTTTGGGTTTGCTGGATTTAGAACATGGAGGTATTGGCTATAGCGCAAAAACTATCAAACTAAAACCCCCTTCAAGCTGGAGATGGCACGCCTGATTATTGGGCGCGCTAGCCCCTTGTATTCCTACCAAATGCAATGGCAAGAAAATTTAGCCAAAACCGGGCAGGCTTTGATTAACATCTATAACGAGCGTATTAAAATCGCTTTGCATTCTTGCCAGCAATTAAGATTAATCGTGTTAGTGCGCGCGCTAGATTTAAAAGATTTTGTTTTGTTCGAAGAAGAGATTAAGTCCCTTGAAAATACCTACTCTTGGGAGCTCAACGCGCGGGGGAATTTAATCGGGTTCAATGCACAGGGGCAACACTGCTTTACTTGGCAACCCCATGGCGCACAACTCACTAAAATAACCCCCATTCCTGCTAACGCCCTAAAATTTAGCCTTCAAAGCCCCCCACCCTTGAGCCCCCAAACTCTCTTAGAACAAATGGGCTTTAAGGGTTCTTGGGTGCAAATCCTTTAAAATCAACCTCCGCCACTGGGGCTTTTGCCTTTCACCTTTTTATGGGTTTGCGGTATGACCCTTAAAACGCTAAAACGTTTGCAAAAGCAGAACTTTTGCTCATTTGCTAGTCTTGTTGATTACATTCTCCTTGCAAGGGCAACCAAACGCTTTATGAATGGGTATGTACAGGTGGCCCAAAAAGCCCTCAATAAAGTCTATACCCCCGAGCAAGAACAGGTTTAGTTTGCTAAGCACTTTGGAGGGAGTGCTAGTCTCAATGCCGGGCAAACAGGCTAAAAGCTAAGCCTTCTTCAAACACTTAAAACACGCTCAAAGAGGGCACATTTAAAAGCCAAGTAACACAGAATTTTATCAAAATCACACAAGGCTTTGATCGCCTCTTTTAAAGACATTAACACCAAGGCCAGTGCTTGTTGCTTTAAGATACCACATCAAAGTCACTTTGAACAAGCCTACCAGCTTGCAGGACTTTAAAATGCAACTCAACCATCTAATCCAAAGAGAGGACTTTGACAACGCCACCAAAACGTTGATTAGAGAGATTGAGGGCGGATTACCTCCCGATGAGTCGCCAAAGACTAGGTTAGACATTGAAGTATTAACCAAACGCCAAGAGGAGGGGAGTGATTTAAAAATGGAGCAACGCATTAAGGCAATGATTGATGAATATTTACCCCCATTAAAACTAGATGAAAAGAAGACCTAAGCTGTGCAAAAGGAAACTAAGGAATGGCACCAAAATTCAGTGTCCTTGCAGGGGTGCTTGCTG
>NZ_VKGC01000020.1:0-23953 GCF_007280785.1 Helicobacter mehlei | reverse complement strand
GAATTTGCGCTTAAGGGGAAAGAGGCGGTTAGCAAGCTTTTAAAAGAAAAACGCGGGCAAGTAGCCGGGGCGTTTTACCGCCCAGACTTGGGCGCAATCACTCTAGCATGGGGAGAAGCCGGCACAGGCAAAAGCGATGGTTGGGGTTTAAGCAAGATTGCCAAATACCATCCCGAAGTTTTAGACAAACTAGAGGAGCTGATCCAAACTTTACCCATTGTGAAGGAAACCCCTAACCGCTACCAATTAGAGAATGCAACCTACAAGGCGAGCATTAGAAAGGACTTTGAGAAAAAGCCGGGAAACTGGGTATTAACAGCGTTTGAGAAGAGGGAGAGTATCGCTAAGCGTAGTACAGACTTGCCTAGCACCCAAGAGGGGGCTAAAAAGACTCCTTTAGCCGATACCACAGATAACAATACCACAACCCCCCTTAAAGCCCAAGAGAACCTAAAAGTGCAAGAACTCTTACAAAAGGCTTATGGTGAATGGAAAGCGGGCAAACTCCCCCAAGAGGCAGGGTTTCAAGAAGCCATTCAAGAGCTTTTAGGCCAAGCAGTTTATAAGCCCCAGTTTAATAAAGATGCCAAGGCGTTTTTAAACATAGTTATGGGCATAGCGATTTAGAGTTTGTGTTAGACAAATACCGCGTAAATGCCTATGGCGATGGCATACAAGCAGAGATGCAGGGAATAGCGCACATTAAAGAGGCCATAGAAAACCCCAACTATGTCCGGCAAAACAAGGACGGGGATTTGATGTTCATTAAAGAAGTGAGCCCGAATCGATTCGTGGGCGTGCATTTGAATATGGGCTTAGGCAGGAATGGGGAGCACAATAAGGGGAGTTGGGGGATTCTATCTAGGGAGGGGTTTGAGTTTGAACTTGGGATAGATAAAAACGGCACAAAGACATTTAAACCCACAGACAAGGGCTATAGCCAAGAAGAGTTAGCGCAATTTAAAGAGGGAAGAAGGCTAGCGGATATAGAGCGCGTAAAAGAGCAAGAAAAAGAAAGGCAGAAAATGGCCGCTAAAGAGGCTAAAGCCAAACCCCCCCTTAAAAAGCCCAAGGACTACAAACAGCCCCAAAGTTTAGAGGGGCTAGAAGAGTTGCCTAAGATTGCGCCCAAAGACCCCATCAATCAAAGCTTTGGCAAGAATTACCCTAGATATGCCAACAAGGGGCAAGAGGGCTTATTGGCCTTGATGTATGAACGCAAAACGCTAGATGGGCAGATTGCAAACGCTTATAGACGCGCTGAAATTGGGGGCATTGATGTATATACCCAATATGGCGGGGAGAAATACATGGATGCGGGCAGAATCGCCCAAGAATCTAAAGGGCTAGAAACCTTTAAAACCCAGCCCCAAGAGTTTTTAACGCCCGTGGGTAGAGAAGCCCAAATACAAGCCCAAAAGGACTTTAAGAAGTGGCGTAACATGACACTACCAATATCAAAAAGTCAAGGGCATAAGTCACACATAAGAGAGAGCTTAAAGCAAAAGCTTTGTTGTTAGAGTTGCTTATTCAAGGCTTGAGTGAGCTTGTCTGGAAGATTTCTAGCTTGCTATGCCAGTTGCCAACAATGCCAAACCCCTTAAGCTAGCCACACTTAGCTCCCGTGTGCAAACCCATTAGCCCACCATCGTACATAATCCACTTGACACATTTAAATGATTTTGGCTAAGATCAAATAATAATACACCAAGTGCAAGTTTATGCCCCCTAAAATTTCGATCATTAGTGTGACCCTGAATGCTAAAGCTACAATTGCACATGCCATCCATTCAGTCCTAGAGCAAAGCCTACCTCCTTGGGAGCACATTGTAATCGATGGGGGGAGCACGGATGGGAGTCTAGAAATTCTACAAGGCTTTAAGCACATCAAGCTTGATAGCGGACCCGATCAAGGGCTCTACGATGCCCTGAATAAAGGCATTGCGCGCGCCAGCGGGGAGATCATTGGCATTTTGCATAGCGATGATGTGTTTGCTAATCCCCATGTGTTAAGCGTGGTGGCGCAAGCCTTTGAGGCTAATCCTAGCGCACAAGTGGTTTATGGGGATTTGGTCTATGTCAAAGATTCTAAGATTGTGCGCTATTACAAAAGCGGTCCTTTTGATCCCAAGCTCTTTTTTTATGGGCGTGTACCGGCTCACCCGACTTTATTTGTCAAAAAAGAGATTTACGATCACTTTGGGGGCTACAAGATTGATTATAAAATTGCTGGGGATTATGAATGGATTGTGCGGGTGATGTTACTAGGCAAGATCAAATGGGTCTATCTGCCCCAAGTGCTGGTGAAGATGGGGGTTGGGGGGATTAGCACACGGGGGCTTAAAAGTCTGTGGCGGGCTAATCAAGAAAATTTACGCGCTTGTCAAGAAAATGGGATTAAAGTTAGTTGGGCACACATGCTTTTAAGATACCCCTACAAAATTTGGGGATTACTGCGAGCCAAACTAGGGCTAAAGAGTACAAGCAAAAATACACATGGCAACTCGTGCTAAAATGCGTGTTTTGGCAGAAGATGGTAGGGGTTTAGCGTAAATTAAGCAACAAGTGGCACAGATTGTCTAGTTTAGCTAGCGTATCTTGAGGTTGGATATTTAAAGAGAGGCGTAAAAGGGGTTTGGGGGTTGTGGGGGGGCGGATAGCCGCGCATAGAAAACCATGTTCAAGCAATTTAGCCTGCGCTTGGAGGAGTTGGGGGCTACTTTTAAAGGGCAGGGTTAAAATATTACTCGGAGTGGTGCCTAAAATACGCACACAAGCGCGCATTTGGACTAGGATTTTTTGGTAAGCACTCAAAGAGGCATAGAGGTGTTGGATATTAGCCAAAGCCAGTGCGCTATCTAGCAGAGATAAACTTGTGGTGTAGATAATGCTCTTAGCACGGTTGCATAAAAAATCTATAATTTCCACACTGCCCGCAATAAAAGCCCCATAACTCCCATAAGCCTTAGAAAAAGTGCCCAGTAAGATCGTTTGGGAGGTGGGCTTGAGCTGGTGATGATCCAAATAGCCTAAGAGGTGATCGCCTACAACGCCTAGGCTATGGGCTTCATCTAAAATCAAGTAGGCATTATACTTAGTGGCTAGGGTGTAGATTTCTTTAGGAGCAATTTGCCCATCCATCGAATATACGCCCTCAATAGCGATCAGCACGCGCCCTTTAGGGCGGTGTATTTTTAATTTTTGTTCCAAATTTTGAGGATCGTTGTGGGCAAAAAAAAGCGTGTTGGGGAGTTTTTTGGCCACAAATTGCCCGCTGGCATGGTAGTGGGCATCCATGAGTAACAAATCATTTTTACGCACCAATGCGTCCAAGAGGGCGACATTCCCCAAAAAGCCACTCCCCACAACAATACATGCAGGGTAATCTAAAAGTTGGCATAGTTCTTGCTCTAATCGTTGGTGCAAAGGATGGTAACCATTGATGAGCATGGAGGCTTTGGGGGCGTGGCAGGGCTGGTTTTTCACCAGCTCAAAGGCTTGTTCTAAAAGCTCCTTTTGGTTGCCCAGCCCCAAATAATCATTAGAGGCAAAGTCAATTAAATTTTTCGGATAGAGGCAACGCCTGCGGCGCAGACAAGCCCGCTCAAGTGCCCCTAGCGCATGCAGATAATCCAAATCTAAGCTGATTTGCTGTTATTGTCTAAAATGCTCGCTATTTGTTTTTGTAGTTCTGCTTGCTTTTCTTGGAACATTTTATCAATGGTGTCACGCACACCCTTAGAGTTTTGTTCGACCAGTTGGACAGCTTTTTCAATCGCCTCTGAGGTAACCTTGGAGCGATCTTTTAGTGTATCCACTAGCGTATTGGCTTCATCGTGCAGGGCATTATGGTAAGACTCTAGGGCACGATAGCTAGGCACATTGCTAAAGTGTGTCTTCCCATCCCCCTCATAATACCATTTGCCTAAGCGACAACCATGCCCATCGACCCTTTTAAAGTTATTGGGGATGTTGAACACCACGCCATAGAGATTGCCCTTATACACCACATGGTCGGTTTTAGCCAAACCGCAAAAAACCAAATTATTGAGGTTATCAATGGAGATTTTAGCAGCATTTGCCACATCCAAACCGATTCCTACCTTGAGCTTAATCACATCAATATCGCCCTTGATTTCCTCCACAATTGAATTGGTATCATGGGTATTGCTTTGGATGTCGCTAGCCTCTTGTTGCATGGATTTGACCACCACCGCGATTTCTTTGGTCGCCTTTTGGGTTTTTTCGGCCAATTTGCGCACCTCATCGGCAACCACCGCAAAGCCCCGCCCATGCTCGCCCGCTCTGGCGGCCTCAATGGCGGCATTGAGGGCTAATAAGTTGGTTTGTTCGGCAATGTCATCAATCAAAGAGATCACTTGGGTGATCTCGCTACTGCGTTGATTCAAAGAATCGGCTAGAGTGGTGGCATTTTGCATTTTGTCATACAAACTATTAATACTACTACTGGTGGTCGCAACTTTATCCAAGGCTTCTGAAGAACTTTGACTCCCGCTAGTAGCCGCATGTAAGAGCTCATCGGTTCCTTTAAACACATCTTGCATCGTCGCTTGCAATCCCTCTAACCCCTCGCGCATGCTGGTGTAATATAGCCTAAAGGTGTGGCTATCCCCACAGGCAACTATCAAATCAGAGGTTTCCATCACCGAGTGGTAAAGCGTGTCATCAATGCGCTGACTCTTGGTGGTGTAGAGGCGGTTATTCAAGCTAAAATCCACATTCGGGCTACTCAAATCGCTAGCCTTATCATCAATGCCTTCTAAATTAACCACATCCCCATTTTTAAAAATGATCTTGTGATCCTTGACTCCAATAAAGCCCATATGCCCACATAAATCCACCAGTTGCCTGTAAAAATCAAGCTTTTTTTGGAGGGATTTGATTTCTGCATCTTTTTGATCTAACTGCTTGGAGAGACCCTTGTTAAAAAACATACAAGCCCTTTAAATAAGTTTTAGCCTTTGAATTATACACCATGCCAACCTTAATGCTCCCTTGTTAATCGGTCAATAGTTTAAAATAAAATGTTATGATAGAAGTGCTCTTTAGAACCAACGCCGGAAGCGGACTTTAGGCGCATGATGGTTATTTGATAAGCAGGAGGTTTTATGCATCGCTTAGAAACTTTAGAGTCTATTTTAGAGCGCCTGAGAGTTTCCATTAGAAAAAATGGCTTGAAAAACTCCAAACAACGTGAGGAAGTGGTGAGCGTACTTTATAAGAGCGGGACTCACTTAAGTCCAGAGGAGATCACCCAAAGTATCCGTTTGCGCGACAAAAATACCAGTATTTCATCGGTTTATCGCATTTTGAATTTTTTAGAAAAAGAACGTTTTATTTACACGCTAGAAACCAATAAAAACGGGAGGCGCTATGAGATCGCTGCTAAAGAGCACCACGACCATATTATTTGTCTGCATTGTGGGGATATTATCGAGTTTGTCGATCCCGAAATTGAAGAACGCCAAATCCAAGTGGCTAAGAAATTTGATGCCAAATTAGTTAGCCACGACATGCGCTTGTTTGTCGTTTGCGCCAAATGTTTGCTTGCCAATAAGGATTAATCCAATACATCGTCCCAACTTAGAGGGTGTCCGTATTCTAAATCTTTGGAGACTTTTCTGCCCAGCACAAGCGATAAATTTTTAGGGGCAAGCCCGGCACTGGGACGCAAGGCTTGTAGGTGTTGTTTTGTCAAAATTTCCCCTTTTTTAAGTGCTTTCACCACAAAGAGGCTACGGACAAATTGCCGCCCTTGCACGGGGGGTGGGGGGTTGGGTTGCCCTAGGGCCTTAGCGGTGTCTTGCACCGCTTGAATCATCTCTTGGAACTCTTTGGTGTCCAAACTAAAGGCGCGATCGGGTGTGTCTAGACTTTTATCTAAGATAAAATGTTTTTCAATCATGGAGGCTTTGAGGGTCGTGGCGATGATCGCACTCAAATATCCCAAAGTGTGATCGCTCAAACCATAGGCGGTGTTGTAGGTCTGCCCCAACATGGGCATGGCCAATAAGTTTGCCTCTTGCAGGGGGGCGGGGTAGGCGCTGGTGCATTTTAAAAGCGTGATTTGGGAGTTGCCCGCTTTGTAGCAAACCTCTAGAGCATCTAAGATTTCGCCATGCGTGGCAATGCCCGTTGAGAGAATAAGGGGTTTTTGGGTGCTGGCTACTTGGTGCAATAATTCTAAGTGGGTGATCTCAAAGCTGGCGATTTTATACATGGGGCAGTTGAGTTTTTCTAAGAGTTCTAGCCCCTTGAGGCTAAAAACTGCGCTAAACAAGAGTAGGTCTAAGCCCCGTGCTAACTCAAAAAGAGGGGCGTGCCACTCTAAGGGCATAGCCGCCTTTGTGTAGAGATCATAGAGGCTTTGTTGATCCCAAAGCGTGCCTTGGATGGTGAAGGGGGGTTTGGAGCAATTTAAAGTCATGCAATCGGGGGTGTAGGTTTGTAACTTGGCCGCGCCTGCGCCAATACCCTTTAGGGTGATCAAAGATTTTTGGGCGATCTCTAGGGAGTTGGCATGGTTAGCACTCAATTCGGCAACAATTAAGGGGATCATCAAGAGCCTTTATGGGGGGGTGTGAGGGGGGAGAGCTTGCTAAAGAGCCACACATCGTGGTAATTATCCTGCCTGTAGATAAAGTCCCTTAAAAATCCTGCCCTTTGGTAGGCGTGGTTTTGGTAAAAGACAATGGCGCGGGTGTTGGTGGCGATCACTTCCAAATGCAAAGAATGCAGACCCATTTTAAAAAAGGCGATGAACTCAAGGGCATCTAAAATCCGCCCACCTACGTGCTCCAAATCGGGGTTTTTATAAATGCCTAAAAAGGCGTGTTGGTGGGTGGGGTGGATGCGTGTGAGCGAACCCACACCTAAAAGCTTGTCAGCTTGTTTGAAAAGATAGTAGGCACTATTGTGGTTGTGGCGGAGTTGTTCAATAAAATGCAAATGCGACTCCAAGCTGATATGTTCGTTATACATCCATGCGGTGGTGGCTGGGTGGTTGCGGAAAGCGAGGATTTGTAGCCGTTCGGCATCGCTGGTGTGGATAAAATGGCAAGCATGAATGGGGGTTTGTGCCCCTTGTTTAAAGGTGGTGGGGGGGATTTCAAAGCTTTGCCAAACCAAAGAGGGGCACTCAAATAGAGACATGGAAAATCTCTTTGAGAGTATCTAGAAGTTTTGTGCCAACTTTAAGCCTCTCTTGGGCATGCCACATACACATGCGCGCCTCAAGGCTCAAATTTTGCAAGTCTATTAACAAATGATCCCAAGAGCTAGCCCAACACACGCCCTGCCCGCTTAAAGCCTGCCATTGGGGGAGCTGATTGGAGGCTAGGGGGATGCTCAAAATGGGTGTGTGCGCCAAGATCGCTTCATAGAGCATGCCCCCAGCTCCCAGTAACGCCACATCGCTTTGGTGCATGCAGGTGGCAATTTCTGCAAGGGATAGACCCACATGGTAGGTGCGTTTGGAGTTTGGGGGGTGGTTGGCTTGCAGAATCGGGGCTAAGTTTGGAGGGGCGATCACCTGCACGCTTAGGGGGGGTTGCTCTAGGATTTTGAGGGCTTGTGTGTAAAAGGGCAGGGCGTGTTGGCTACCCCCAAATGATAAAAATAGGTTGGAGATGGAGGATTTAAGGTTTTTTGGGGTGTTAAATGCAGGCTCGTAGGGCATAAATTCTATGCCTAAAAAATGCTTGGGGGTGGGGTTTGTATAGAGGGTGTGGGCTAAAAAAGAAGGGTTGAGCACATAAAAATCTTTGGGGTAGGTGTGGGGTGCATCTTCGATCACCAAAACTTGTGAGGCGTTGAGGTGTTCATAAAAGCTAGGGGGGGCTAGGTAGCTATCAATAATAACACAATCACCAACGTTAAGCGGGCTGGTTTTTAGCCAATTAAGGGGCTCATCGGCTAGAGGGTGGGGGGCAAAGAGGTAGGTTTTTAAATCTAGGGAAGCTAGCAGATTTTGGAGTTTTTGGCAACGGCGCAAATGCCCTAGCCCACTTGTTAAAGAGGCATCACAGAGGATTTTAATCATGGTTTAAAAGCTGGTATTTGAGTTTGGCTAGCTCTAAATCCTCTAGCGTGTCAATATCTTGGGTGTGCGAGGCGGGCAAGATAATGGGTATCGAGTGGGGGTCTAAGAGGGGTTCTAGGTTAGCAAAATACCTAGCAAGTCCCAAATAAAATAACCCGGCATCATGGTAAAGCGGGGGGAGATCTTGGGAGCGTTTGGGGATATTGTGGGCAAAAAGGGGGGTGGGGGTATTATGCTCCAAACTAAAGGCGCGGTAAGGGGAGGCACTATAAGCACTACAGGCAAAGGCGTATTTTTTGTGGGGGTTTTGTTTGAGGGCTAAAAAGGCGCGCTCAAGGGATTCTTTTTGCAATAATACACTCGTGCCATAAAGCCCACATACAAGGCTTTCCAAGGGGAGATTGAGGGTCTGGATGGCATGGGCTAGCACCTCTAGGGTGGGCGTGTTGTCATCAGCTAGGTGGGTAGGGCGTAAAAAAGGGGTGAGCGCGCCGTGATCTTGGGCGATTTGGGCGATCTTGGGATCATCGGTGCTAACAATCACTTGTTCAAAAAGCCCCAAGTTGCGCGCCTGTTCAATGACATAGACTAATAAGGGCTTGCCTAAAAAGGGGGTGATATTTTTAAAGGGAATGCGTTTGCTCCCTGCACGGGCTAAGATAATGGCAATAGACATCAAAAGGGGAACTGGGATTCTAAGACTTGACCGCCCATTTTCTTTTTATTGCTCGCGCTCAAAGGTCCAATATTGGTGTAGGCGATCTTGGCATCGGCGATGTATTTGGATTGCACGCTATTATCGCGGTTAATGTCAAAGGGGCGCACCACGCCACTAATTTTAATCACTTGTTTTTCACCATCAACCAAAATCTCCCGACTCCCGTAGATAAAATAATTCCCGTTTTCAAGCACCTTGACAATCCTAGCGGTGATGGTGAGTTTGAGATTCTCGCTTTTTTTCTGCGCGCCCCCGCCCTTAAAGGTGTTGTTGGTGGCAGGCTGGGTTAGGCTATAATTGTTTCTGTTGTCTAAAAACTGGGCTTGTTCTCTTTTGTTGGGATCGGTGCCATTGTAGGTGAGGCGTGGGGCGTTGGAAACCCCATTAGAAGTGCTGGTATAATCCTTAGAAGTGCTGTAATTGGCACTGGCATTTTCAGAGATCACCACGGTGATGAGGTCATTAGGTTTCATCGCCCGTCTGTCAGCAAATAACGGGCGTTCGCCCTGCCCAAATAGACTCCCGGGTTTAGAAATCTCGGGGATAAATTCTTTGGAGGGCATTTGTTCGACATAATCGGGGGGATCAAAATTGATTCCGGGCTCGACACTCAAGCAAACAGAAAAAAGAGCGACCAACAAAAACGGAACAGATGGGCGCACGCCAAACATCACAACTCCTTAAAAAGTAGCCTACTAGATTCAGTCTGAATTATACTATAATAGCGGTTTTAAGTTCAAGTTTTATAGGAAGTCAAAATGCAACAAAAAAAAGCCCTAATTTGGGCATTGGGGGTTGTTTTGGGTATGGGGGTTTTACAAGCGCGTGCAAATAATCAGTTTAGAACCCACTCTACTTGGAAAGATGGTTTATTTGTGGGGACAAGTTACCAAACGGGCACCATCACCATCTTAACCAAAAATGCCACGGTTAATAGTACTTTTGCACCCGGGCGCAACGACATGAATGTCGGGGCGAATGGTCTGGGGTTTAATGTGGGCTATACGGGCTATTTTAGAAAAGATCAAATGTTTGGGGCGCGCTACTATGCCTTTATTGATTGGCAGGGTTTTGGGGCGCGCTATGTAAAAAGCCCCTATGGTGGGGGGATGTACTATGGGGGTAATAACATGCTCACCTATGGCGCAGCAGCGGACTTTTTTTATAATTTCTTCCAAGGGGCGTTTTACCGCAACGATATTTCCCTAGATTTGGGGGTCTATGTGGGCGTGGCGATTGCGGGTAACTCGTGGTTTTTAGGGGATGCCGGACAAAGAGCTCTAGGTTTGCCCTCTAATGCTAAACCCAGCGTGAGCACCTTCCAATTTTTGTTTAATTTTGGTTTGCGGGCATTGTTTGTGGGCACGCATGGGGTTGATATTGGGTTTAAATTCCCCACCATCAATGATAAATATTACACCGATAGCTACTTTAGCGCGCAATTTAGGCGTACCTTTGCCTTTTACATCGGCTATAACTACCATTTTCAATAGGGCTTGCACGCGCTCCACATTTTTTTGTAATAGCTTTGGGCTTTTTGGATAATGGAAGGGTCTTCATCTTTAAACAAAAGTTCGTAGCTATTCTCAAAAGCGTTTTTGCTCCAATTAGCCGAACCCAAGAAGATGGTTTTATTATCAATGATGGCTAATTTTTGGTGCATAATCCCGTGATAAGAGCCGGCATGCTTACCATACTTGGGGGCTTCTTTACCTTGCAATAAGCATGTTTTGATCCCGTTATACTTGGATAGATAGCCGATGGTGGAATGTTTCTTACCCCCCGCATTAGAACCATAATCATAAATAATTTGGATTTTCACCCCCCGACTAGCGGCATCTTTTAGGGCTTTGGCAATGTCCTTATGGGTAAAGCTGTAAATGGCGATATTGATGTCACTTTTGGCAGCATTGATGCTTGAGATTAACGACTTTAGGGCTTCATTTTGTTCATAGGGCAACATGTACAACGTGGATTGGGCAGATAAAAAGCTCAATGCCCCAGCCAAAAAAAACAAACGCAAACAACCTTTCATGAAAAACTCCTAGAATTTAAGTTAAACCAAAACAAGGCAGATTTATATTATAATCTCAGATTTAGCTAACCTAGCTTAAGGAGAGGCGTTGAGAATCTTGTTGGTTAATCAAAATAAGATGGTGGATAAGCTTTTTGAAAACATCGCTAAAAAGCTTGGTTTGGAGTTGGTTATCCAAGAACATGTTGGTGAAATCCTACCCAAGCTTCAAGAGGATGCGGATTGTTTTTTCTTTGCAGATGACACGGCGGTGGGTCAAGAGGAATATGAGCAACTCAAACCCCATTTAGAAGGGCTGAAGCTCAGTGGGTTTTTGCACCGAAAAGATGTCCCCACCTTCGGTGCTTTCACCCATTACATCACTAAGCCCTTTTTGCCCACAGATGTGCTCCACACTCTAGAGGCAGAACTAGGAACACCCCCTAGCACCCCCCCCACCCAGCAACCCAGCACTGCAGAGGACGCAACATCCTTTGACATGGATTTGGCATTTAAGGACATCGATTCGAGTTTAAAGCAACTAGAAGACTTGTTAGACACGGACAAAACCCCAGAAGCCCCTACAGATCAACAAACTCCCCCGCCCCAAGAAGCCCCAAGCACAGAACAGCCACAGCCTGAACCCACTCTCCAAGCCACATCTGAGCCTGAGTCAGAACCGGGTATGGCATTCTCCATTGAGGATTTGTTACCCGTAGAGAGCGATCACGATGAGGTGGCCATGGAAGATTCTGAGCCAACTTCTCCTCCAGCAGAACCCTCCGATTCTACTGTCACGCATGCCAATGCCATGCACGCGGATATGTTGCAAGATTTAGTCCAAGAAGACTCCCCCAAAGCCCAAGATTTAATGGACAGCACTGAGGAGAATTTGGGTGATCTGATGCACGCTGTAGTTGATGGGAGCGAGCAAAACAATGCCCCATCTAAGCCCACAGAACCTGCACAGAGTACGCCCCCCCTAGAGGGAGAACCGCCCACATCTCCACTAGAACCACAAGGAGTAGAACCTACTCTTGTTGCAGAATCAGAGGTGGCACTAGAGGAATCTGAAGTTGGAGCACAAACCCACATAGAAACTGCCACTACAGAGTTACCTGCCCCAACTGCAGAGCTTGAAGAGAATGATCCTAACGCGCAAGAGGTACCTACAGATTTGCAAGAACTAACCCAAACCCATTTGGCCGAATCGGTACACGCAGATGCATTATCTGAAGAAGATGCGGTGGAGCAACCAGCCCCCGTCTCTGAAGATGTGGGGGGAGTCAAGCCAACAGAATCCTTAGAATTGGAATCTGAGATGCCATCAGAATTATCGGGGAGTTTAGAATCTGTAGAGTCAGATGAGGAGCATAGCCTCAAGGAAACGGAGGGAACACCCACCCCGCCCACGCCTGTAGAACCCCAAGGAGACTTGGAGGTTTTGGAGTCTGGTGCAGAGTCAGCAGAACCAGCCCTCCCCCAAGAGACAGAGGAGCTCACACACACCGAGCCTAACACAAAGGCACAAGAGCCCAATCAAGCCGATCCAACTGCTCACGGCGATTTTATGCCCACAGACTCACAAGAGTCCACTGCAGAGACATTGTCTGGAATGGGCACGCCTGAAACAGAGGAGCTAGCCCCTTCCCAAGAAATGGAGGGAGACTCCCTAGAAACTCCTAACTTAGAGGATTCTATGGAGGCCATGAATGCAGAACCAGCCCTCCCCACAGAGTCCTTGGAATTAGAAGCAGACATGTTGCTAGAACCTGAAGTGTTGCAGGACACACCAGAAAGCGTGGTGGCTAGTATAGAGCCTATGGAAAACACAAGCACTTTGGCAGAGCAAGAACCCCTTACACCCACGCCCCTAGAATCCCAAGAATTGCCAACGCAGTTAGAATCCAGTGCAGAGTTAGCAGAATCCGCACTTTTAGGGACTGAGGGGTTAGAGCCTGTATTAGAAACTGGAGAGTTAGAGACTGAGGGGGCAGAAGCTAGGGCCGTAGAATCAGAAGTGGCACCAGAACAAGAAGTGTCAGAGCCAGGATTAGAAACAGAGGAGCAACACCCACAATTGGAGAGTGTAGGGGAGCTAGCCCCTTCCCAAGAAATGGAGGGAGACTCCCTAGAAACTCCTAACTTAGAGGATTCTATGGAGGCCATGAATGCAGAACCAGCCCTCCCCACAGAGTCCTTGGAATTAGAAGCAGACATGTTGCTAGAACCTGAAGTGTTGCAGGACACACCAGAAAGCGTGGTGGCTAGTATAGAGCCTATGGAAAACACAAGCACTTTGGCAGAGCAAGAACCCCTTACACCCACGCCCCTAGAATCCCAAGAATTGCCAACGCAGTTAGAATCCAGTGCAGAGTTAGCAGAATCCGCACTTTTAGGGACTGAGGGGTTAGAGCCTGTATTAGAAACTGGAGAGTTAGAGACTGAGGGGGCAGAAGCTAGGGCCGTAGAATCAGAAGTGGCACCAGAACAAGAAGTGTCAGAGCCAGGATTAGAAACAGAGGAGCAACACCTAAACCTAGAGGATGCAGAAGAGCTAGCACAGCAAGATATGCCCGATAGCGTGCCTGCGCCAACGCACCCCAAAACCCCAGAACCCCAAACGATCGAACACATTGAGGATATCCCAACCGCTGTGATGACTAGTGTGATGGATGGTTCTTATGAGGAATCTCTTAAAGCTCAAGAGGGGGCTAAAGAGCCTTTCCCACAACAACCAGAACAACAACCCACACCCCAAGCCCTGCTCACACAAGAAGCACCCACACAACCAAGCGTACCAGCCACCATTACCCTAAATACGCTAGATTTGCAAACTCTTTTAAAAGATTTGCCCATTGATCCCAAGATTTTAGAAAATAAGGTCTTACGTATCCAGTTGGTTGATAAAGAATGAGCGATCACGCTTACCAAATTTTGGTTTTAGCCGGACCCAGTGGTGCGGGCAAAAGTACGCTCATTAAACACCTGCTCCAAAGCCTCCCAGATGTCTATTTTTCCATCTCCACCACCACCCGCACCAAAAGGGAGGGCGAGATAGAGGGGCAACATTATTATTTTGTGAGTCAAGAGGCGTTTTTAGCGGGCATTGAAAACCAACAATTCTTAGAGTGGGCATGCGTGCATGGGGACTATTATGGCACTTCATTAAAGCCCATTCAAGAGGCCTTACAAGCCAAACAATTAGTTTTATTTGATATTGATGTGCAAGGGCACCGCAGTGTTAGGGAGGTCTATCCTAAAGCCACTTCGATTTTTATCACCACCAAAAACGCCCAAGTGCTCCAAGATCGTTTGGAAAAACGCCAAACCGATAGCCTCGCAGTCATTGCTAGGCGCATGGCAACGGCTTTTAAAGAACTGCAAGATGTGGATTTATTTGACTATGTGTTGATCAATGACAATCTAGAAGATGCTAAGGAGATGGTGTTGAGCGTGGCTAAAACCTTGCGCTACAAACAGCAGATGTTCCCTAAAGATGCGCTTTATCAGGCATGGAGTGGAAACTAGGGTTTTCAAAGTAAGAATGTAGTAGAATAAAGCCCATTTAAAAAGTAAAGGATATCCATGGGTGGTTTTACCAGCATTTGGCATTGGGTCATTGTTTTATTTGTGATTTTACTTCTATTTGGTGCGAAAAAAATTCCCGAGTTAGCAAAGGGTCTGGGTAGCGGGATTAAGAATTTCAAAAAAGCCATTAAAGAGGACGAAGAAGAGGGCAAAGCGAAATCTGAAGAGGTTAAAGTGGTGGATAGCCCCTCACCGGCGCAACCCACAACAGCCACACCTAGCCAGCCCCAACACGCAACTTCCAGCGACGCCCCCAAACAACATCTATGATGCACCAAGCCATCAAAACCCTTTTAGAACGGGTTTTGGGGGTGGAGATCATCTTAGAGCACCCCAAAGATAGAGATTTAGGGCATTATGCGAGTGTAGTGGCGTTTTCTTTAGCCAAGAGTTATCAAAAAGCCCCCAAACTCATTGCCCTAGAGTTAGCAGAGCGGCTACAACAAAATGCGGAGTGCCAAAAGGTCTTTGCGCGCATAGAAGCCTTGAATGGCTACATTAATTTCACCCTCCAAGAGAGTTTTTTAGATGCGCTTTGCAATGAGGCTTTGGCTTTGGGGCAGGATTTTGGTAAAGAACAAGCCAAGCAGGAGAGCATTTATCTAGAATTTGTGAGTGCTAACCCCACTGGTCCCTTGCATATTGGGCATGCGCGCGGGGCGATCTTTGGGGATAGCCTATGCCGTTTGGGGCGTTTTTTGGGTTTTAAAATGCACCCTGAATATTATGTCAATGATTTGGGCGTTCAGATCAAAACACTCGGTCTTTCGGTGTTTTTAAAAATCCAAGAACTAGGAGGGCTTGGAGTGGTGTATCCAGAGGGGTGTTATCAAGGAGGATACATTGTTGAGCTAGCCAATATGGCTTTAGAACATTTTGGCAAGGCTAGACTCTACGATCAGAGTCAAAAAGAAGCATGCATAGCAGAGTTAGGGGAATTTGCCAAAAATTGCATGCTTGTTGAGATTCAAGAGAGCCTAGAGGAGCTAGGCGTGTGCATGGATGCCTATGTGAGTGAAAAGGCGATGTTTGAACACCAAGAGAGGGTGTTTAGATGCTTGCAAGAGGCTAATGGGATTTATGAGAGCGAGGGGAAAATGTGGCTTAAATCCAGTGCCTTTGGGGATGAAAAGGATCGGGTGGTCAGAAAGGCTGATGGGAGCTTTACCTACATCGCTGGGGACATCACCTACCATGACTATAAATTTGCGCAAAACTACGATCGCTACATCAATATTTTTGGAGCCGATCACCATGGCTATGTGGCGCGCATTAAAGCCGCCCTGCAATTCTTGGGCTATGATTCGCATAAATTAGAAGTCTTATTGGTGCAAATGGTTGCGTTGTTGCAAGAGGGCAAACCTTATAAAATGAGCAAGCGCGCAGGTAATTTTGTCTTGCTCAAGGATGTTTTACAGGACATTGGCAAAGATGCCCTGCGTTTCGTGTTTTTGAGCAAAAAGCTAGACACGCATTTAGAATTTGATGTTGCTAGCCTCCAAAAGCAGGATAGTAGCAACCCCATTTTTTATATCCACTACGCCAATGCACGCATCCACACGCTACTCAACAAGTTTTTGGAAAAACCTACAGCCAGTTTGGCAACCATTAATGCTAATTCTCTAGAGAATCTCCCCAGCGCACCCGCCCATTTACTCTTTAATGCGCTCAATTTGCCCAAAGTCTTGCAAAGTGCCTTTGAGGATCGCGAGTTGCAAAAAATCTGTGATTACTTGCAAAATTTAGCCGCTAATTTTCATAGCTTTTACAACGCACACCGTATCTTAGACACGCCTCAAGAACTCAAATACTTAAAACTCTGCCGGATGGTGAGCTTGAGTTTGACAATCGGATTAAAAATCTTGGGAATAGAGGCTAAAACGAAAATGTAAAGCAACGGGCGGAGATAAGGAGGGGGAGGTTACCCCGCCCGCGCCGACCAGAAAAACTGGTCGGGTGCATTATACCTAAAAAACCCGTGTTTTTCTCTTAAATTTTCCAGACCTTTAAAAACTATGTTATAATAATTTAAGTTTAAGTCAAAAAGGATGAAGATGCGTATTTTGTTAGTCGAAAACAATGCCAACCTCAGCAAGGACATTAGTGCCTACTTGAATGAACGCAGTTTTCAAGTGGATGTGGCAGAGAACCTAGAGGATGGGGAATATTATATTAGTATCCGCAACTATGATCTGATCTTGATTAGCTTGGAGCTTAGTGATGGCAATGGCCTGAGCCTAATCCCCTATGCCAAGACTAAACATCCCTCCATTGTGAGCATCATGTTGGCTAACAAAGCCAGCAGTGAGCAGGAAATCAAGGCATTTAAGGAGGGGGTTGATGACTTCATCGCTAAACCCTTTGATTTGGGCGTTTTGGTCGCCCGCATTGAGGCACGGCTCAGGTTTTGGGGATCGAGTATCATCGAGATCGAAGACTTGGTCATTAACCCCGATGAAGAAAAGATCATCTACAAGGGCAAGGAGATTGAGGTTAAGGGCAAGCCCTTTGAGGTGCTCACCCATCTAGCCCGCCATCGCGATCAAATCGTGTCCAAAGAGCAACTCTTAGATGCTATTTGGGAAGAGCCCGAGCTGGTAACCCCCAATGTAATTGAGGTGGCGATCAACCAAATCCGCCAAAAAATGGACAAGCCCTTAGGCATCTCTACGGTGGAAACTGTGCGCCGTAGAGGCTACCGCTTCTGCTACCCCAAAAGCGGTGCAGAGAACTAAAAAGAGATCACCCCAGCAGAGCTCAAGAGATCGGGTAAAATCTCTAGGGCATTGCTCACCTTACCCACTAAGACCTTGTCTAGCACTTTGAAATGTTCTAAGCAGGCTTGGCAGGAGAGGACTTCTACACCTAGATTTTCTAACTCTTGAAGAGCGCGAATCGTCTCTGCATTGTCGATTAAAGAATTTTGGGTGCTTAAGAGCACGCCACGATTTAGAAAAATGATTTTGGAGGGCAACAGATCGGCAGGTATTTTTAAAAGCGTGCCAATAAAGCCAGCCTCCACCTTTTGACCTAGCTCCCCCTCTCCAATCTTATCAGAGGTGAAAAGTAAAATTTTGCGTGTCATCTTAATCCTTTAACATCAAATGGAGCAATCTTAAAAAAACTTGCCGTAATTTTTCCAAATCGCTCAAAGATACCCGTTCATCTAGCGCATGGATGCGATCGTTTAACAAACCAAATTCCACCACCTCCACCCCAAAGGCATGCAAAAAGCGTGCATCACTGGTGCCCCCCTTGGTGTTAAACTCTGGGGTGATTTGGAGTGTATCCAAGATCGCACGCTTGGTTTGCATGGCTAATGGGGAGTCTTGGGAGGATAAGAAGGGTTTGGAATTTGTGGTGAGTTCAATATCGCAAGGCACTTTGGCTAAGATCGTGTCTAAAAACTTTTGGATGTGTTCTGCAGATGTGAGAGGCGAATTGCGGACATTAAAATAAATCTCTAAAATTTGGGGCGTTACATTGCTGGCTTGTGAAACACTTTTGAGAGTGGTGATAACCAGCTTGGAGGGGGCAAAAAAATCATCTCCCTTGTCTAAAAGAGCTCCTGAAATGTGCATGAGCTTATCAGCGATGAGATCGATGGGATTTAAACAAGTTTTAGGATAAGCCACATGCCCGCAGATACCATGCACGACAATTTGCCCACTAATGGAACCCCTCCTGCCTAATTTGACACTGTCACCCAAAGTTTTTGCACTGGTGGGCTCGGCCACTAGGGCAAAATGGGGCAACAGATTTTGCTCTTGGAGCACCTCTAGCATGTATTGGGTGCCATAGAGTGCCTGACCCTCTTCATCGCTAGTGAGCAAGATAGAAAGGATAGCATCGGGGCTATTTTCTTGTCTGCAGAAATCATGCACGGCACACAAGAGTGCTGCCACGCCCCCTTTCATGTCCTGTGCACCCCGCCCGTATAAAAATCCATCTTTAATCACACCCCCAAAGGGATCAACACTCCAGCTCTCTCCAGCAGGCACGACATCAATATGCCCGGCAAAGCAAAAATGTAGAGGGTTGTCAGAAGCCCCCAATCGTTTGTATAAAAATAAATTTTTTACTCCCTCCTTGTCAGCGCGCACCACCTCAAATCCCGGAAACAAGGATTGGATCAAATCAAAAATGCCCTCCTCTTTGGGTGTGATGGTCTTAAAAGTGATGAGCTCTCTGGCTAGCCAAACCACGCTTAAAGGATTCACAAAAGAGCCTTGGTGTGGTTTTTATGGTGCAAATGGATATAGAGGTGAAGCACTTCTAGATTCGAGGGGGTGATCCCGCTGATTTGGGAAGCCCCAAATAAATCTACGGGACGGAACTTGTTAAGCTTTTCTCTGGCCTCCAAACTCAGGCCAGGCAGGTCAAAATCAAATCCATCGGGGATTTTAGTTTGCAACATCGCCTCCATGTGCGCAATGGATGCGCTCTGTTTTTCAATATAGCTATGGTATTTGCATGCAATCCTGACTTGTTCTAAGACCTCTAAATCCAAACCTTGCAAGCAGGGCAATAATTTGGGCATGTCCTCAAGAGTTAAGCTTTCACGCCCGGCTAAAAAAACACCATTGCATTTATCATTAATGGGGGCTTGATCTAAATCCTGCAAGATTTGCAAAGTCTGCTTGGTGGGGGTAAAAGACATCTTTTGTAGTTGCTCTAGGGCGTGCTCAATTTGGCTTTGCTGGGCGCGCAATTGGGAGTAATCACCAATCAAGCCTAGCATGTGGGCATAAGCACCCAATCTAAAGCGTGCATTGTCCTCTCTAAGCAATAGGCGGTACTCGGCGCGTGAGGTGAATATGCGGTAGGGTTCTTGTGTACCCTTTGTAACCAGATCATCAACCATCACCCCAATATAAGCTTCATTGCGCTTTAAAATCAAGTTTGTATGTGGGTATGCCAAGTTTTGGCGCACATGCTCTAAGGACAAACACGCATTGATCCCCGCCATCAACCCTTGCGCAGCCGCCTCCTCATAGCCAGTGGTGCCATTGATTTGCCCAGCCAAGTAAAGGTTGGGGATTTTTTTAGTCTCTAAAGTGTGTTTGAGCTCTGTAGGTTGGACAAAATCGTATTCAATGGCATAGCCATAGCGCGTGATCTGGGCGTGTTCTAAGCCCTTGATGGAGTGGATCACTTGCTCTTGGATTTCAAAGGGTAAAGAGGTGCTCAGACCATTGACATAGTATTCACTCGCGCTCATGGTTTGGGGCTCTAAAAAGAGTTGGTGGCGTTCTTTATCTTTAAAGCGGAACACCTTATCTTCAATGCTGGGGCAATAGCGTGGTCCCACGCTCTCAATTTGCCCGCTAAACATCGGGGCTAAATGGAAGTTCTCTTGGATGAGGGCATGGGTTTTAGCATTGGTGTAGGTGATAAAACAGGGGAGCTGTGTGGGGTTAAAATCTTGCGTGCTGCGGCTAAATTTGGGTGGGGGGGAGTCGCCACTATGCCTCTCCAAATCGCTAAAATCAATGCTAGAACCTGCTAATCTAGGACAAGTGCCCGTTTTGAGCCGCCCCATCTCCAACCCCAAAGAAGCCAAGTTTAAAGAGAGTTGCACCGATGCGCTCTCCCCAAAACGCCCATTTTGGCTTTGGTGCTTGCCAATATGCACCAAGCCTTGTAAAAAAGTGCCTGTGGTCAAGATCACCCTTTGGGCGCGGTATTCCTTGCCCAACGCGCTTTTAACCCCCACCACCACACCATTTTCCACCAAAAGCCCCTCTACCATCTCTTGGGACACGCTCAAATTAGGGGTGCTTAACACCAAGTTACGAGCATGGATGCGGTAAGCGTCCATGTCAATTTGTGCCCGCGTCCCGCGCACAGCTGGGCCCTTAGAGGCATTCAAAGTACGCAGTTGCAACGCGCTTTTATCGGCCAATATGCCCATCACCCCGCCCAGCGCATCGACCTCTTTGACCAAATGCCCCTTGCCTAGCCCCCCAATAGCTGGGTTACAGCTGGCTAACCCGATATTTTCAATGAGCAGGGTTAATAAATGCACCTTGGCACCCATTTTAGCCGCCACAACAGAGGCTTCAATACCCGCATGCCCACCGCCTACAACAACAATATCAAACATGGCTGATCTTGGGGGGGCTAAAGGCACTAATCTTGGGTAAAGGACCTTTATATTTTTCGATATTGACTAGGGCTGTATGGGCAATATTGGCATTAGAGAGTTTGGAGGCACTCATATCCAAAGTGAGGACATTAGCACACCCGCTTTTACAAAGCCCCTTAGCATCAGGATCATACCATGAGCCTTCGCACAAACGCACCACACCCGGGCGGATATGCGCACTTACATGTGCCCCTGCTAGCACCTCCCCACGCTTGTTAAATACCCGCACCACATCACCATGCTGGATGCCTAATTTTTGAGCATCATGGGTATTGATCAAAAGGGGTTCGCGATCGTGAATGGCGTAGGTGTGCCGTAGGCTGGTTTGGCATAGTTGTGAGTGGAGGCGGTATTTTGGATGGCTGGTGATGAGGTGGAAGGGTGCTTGCTTGGTGGCATTGCCCAACCACTCGATGGGCTCAAACCATGTGGGGTGGGGCTTGCAATCCTCATAATTGTATTTGGCAATGCTTTGGGAATAAATCTCAATCAAGCCCGAATCGGTGCCCAAAGCGTTTAAAATTGGGTCTTCAATGAAGTCGGCATGGCGCACCCATTCCATGCTCTCCGCGTTGGCCTCAAATACAATGGGTTTATTCTTGGCCCAAAATTCCTCAAAACTGGGCATGGGTGTGGCAAAAGCCACTCCAAAGCTTTTGGTTTGTTTGCGAGCATTGTCGTAAAACTGCTTGATCCAATCCTTTGCGTGCTTGCCATGGTCGCTATAGATGTCATAGAGAGCGGGATCGTAGATTTTACACAGATCGCAAAAGATTTGGTAGTCGTCCTTACTCTCCCCAACAGGCAAGATGGCTTGTTTCATCGGCACAATGTGCATGTTGGAGTAATCCCCGGTCATGCTGATGTCGTCCCGTTCGTAGGAAGTGGTCGCTGGCATGACAATATCTGCCATCTTAGCCGTGGGAGTCCAATAGATTTCATGGACAACAACGGTGCGTGGTTTGCGCCACGCTTGCACATTTTTATTGGTATCTTGTTGGTGCACCAGAGGGTTACCCCCTACCCAGTAAAGAAAATCAATATCGGGGTAGGTGATCTTGCGCCCATTGTGATCGATGCTTTGACCCGGATTTAAAAGAGCGTCTGCGATTCGAGCAACGGGTAAGGATAGACCTGCATTTTGGCGCAACCACTCTTCAGTATTGTGATCGCTATGATCTTTAGCCAAACCTTGAAACTTACCATTTTTCCAAAGACCCAGTGATCCCACATCTAGCCCAGAGATCACCCCGCCCTTACAAGTGGGTACACCCCCATTGCTATAATGATAGCTCAAACCAAAGCCCCCGCCCTTGCTCCCAATTTGGCCTAACATCGCACAGAGGGTAACAAGCATCCAATGGGGTTGTTCGCCATGGTGGGCGCGTTGCATCGCCCACCCACTCATGATCATGGTGGGCTGATCATAAAAGGACTCGGCCAATTTTTCAATGGTGCTTGATTCGATTCCACAAACTTGGCTAGCCCATGCCACATCTTTTTTAACCCCATCTTCTTTGCCTTGCAAATAGGTTAAAAACCGATCAAAACCAGTGGTGTAAGTTTCTAAAAATTTGTAATCAACCTTTTTGCACGCCACCAAGTGGCTGGCCATGCCTAACATCAAAGCCACATCGCTATTAGGGCGTGGGGCAACCCATTGGGCGTTTAAAAATTTAGCTGTGTCTGTATAGACCGGATCGATACAAACCACCTTGATCTTGCTTGCCTTGAGCTTTTCAAAGTAGGCAATCCCTCTTTGATCGGTAGCGGTGTAGGCAATACGCAAAGTAGCAAGCGGATCGGCCCCCCAAATCACCACACATTTAGAGTGTTGTAAAATATTCTCCCATGAGGTCTGTTGTTCATAGACCTCAATAGAACCCATCACATAGGGCATGATCACCTGAGAAGCCCCTGTAGAGTAGTCCCCCAGTCCGCCCACAAACCCCCCTGTGAGGTTTAAAAAGCGTTGTAATGCGGTGCGCGCATTTTGCATATTCCCAGTGGATTTCCAACCATAGCTCCCCCCGTAAATGGCATTAGCTCCCTTGATCTCTCTTGTTTTTTTAAGTTCTCTAGCAATGAGTTTTAGAGCCTCTTCATAGCGCACCCGCACAAAAGGGTCTTTGCCCCTTAGCTCTGGTTTGGGGTGATCGGGGTTTTCTAGGTAGGATTTGCGCACATAGGGGTATTTTACCCGTGAGTGGTAAGCTAAATCGGGGGTGTAGTGTTGCAAGGGGTTATCCATTTGGGTAACCTTTTCTAAAGGTTCGCTTTTAATAATGCGCCCCTCTTTGATCGTGAGCTCTAGCATGCCCCAATGCGCGGCACTCACGACCTTGCCATTCCTCACTGGCCCAGATTTGATAAAAGTTTGGGGTTTTTGACCCAAAACAAGAGAGGGGGCAAAGGGCAACACGCCCAAGCACCCCCCTAATTTCAAAAATTTGCGGCGATCTAACATACTAACCTTTCAAGGATTTTTGCTATCTTTGGCATTTTTTTGCAAATACTCAATCACCAACCAATGATCTTTTTTGTCTATACCCGTTCGGCTGGCCATTGACTTAAAGATAGAAGGCCATGCATTGGCGTTAAACTCATGGGTGGCATGTAGGGCGTGGCAAGTCCCGCAATTATTGGTGAATAACTCCTTGGCATGGCTGAAGAGTTGGGCATCACTGGATACAAAGTCCTTTTTGTCTGCCCACACCTCTAAGCGCACCTTATCCCATTTGCCTACCTTAGAAGTTTCTTTGCTCTTAAATTCCAAAGGCGTGTTTTTGGCAAAAGCAGCAACCAAAATCCTTTGGTGATCGTTAAAGTAAAGAGCAAAAGGGGCTTTGGGATTGACATACCCCTCCAGACTGATTAACACCCTCTTAGGGGTGCTCTGCAAAACCTCAAATCCATTTGTGGGTAAAAGTTTGCCCACCACCTTAGAATCCTCTGGGTGCAAGTAGAGGGCTACAACCTCTGGAGAATAAACCATGCTCTTGGCAAACAAAAACTCCATGCCTATCAAAAAAGAAATCAAAAAACTTCTCATCCAAAACTTCCCAAGGTATTGAATCCTAATCCGCACTTATTGTATTGTGAAAAAACTAAACGAATACTTAATGCATACTTAAAATAACCCCCACAATCCCCAATTCTCCATTTAGACAGCCACTAGTGGTTGGACTTGAAAAAATTAAGCCACTCAACAAGGGCAAATCCCCAAAGGCATAGTTAATCAACACAAGGCACAATCTCCCCACACAAAAACCAACATTAAAAAATGAGCATACAGACAAATTTCTTGTACCTTCTATGGCATTTTTTATGGACCATTGTATCACCTTACATAAGAGGCATTATAGACTTTTAAAAAACACTTAAAGCCCTACACCTTGCAAAAACACATCACTAAACTAA
>NZ_VKGC01000001.1:0-192345 GCF_007280785.1 Helicobacter mehlei | reverse complement strand
AGCTACATGTTTGCCAATGCCACCAGTTTTAACCAACCCATCAACAACTGGAACACTTCTAGCGGGGTAGATTTTAGCTACATGTTTGCCAATGCCACCAGTTTTAACCAACCCATCAACAACTGGAACACTTCTAGCGGGGTAGATTTTAGGTATATGTTTTACCATGCCAAGTCTTTTAACCAGCCTTTATCCAGATGGAATCGCCAAAAACGCATAGGCAAGCCCCCACAGAATTTTAGCTACATGTTTGCCAATGCCAAGAGTTTTAAGCAAGATTTGAGTCATTGGCAGGATTTAGACAGGGCAGATACTCAGGGCATTTTTTTAGGCACGCCCATTCAGGGTGCTTTAAAGCAAAAAAATGCCTTGAGAACCGATCCCCCAACTACCACCCCCCCCAATGTGCTTAAATTCTTGCACTACCCCCAAAACAAACAAGAACTCATCCGGTTGCTCCAAGATGATAGCGTGCCTCTAGCCAGCATTAATACGGGTTTGATCGAGGATATGAGTTATTTATTCTGCGATAAAGAAAATGTCTATGCGCGCATCAAACAATTACCCATTAGAAGCGGGGATTTATGGGAGACTAAGGACAAGGAATACGCCCAAATCTTAGACTTTTACAACAAATGCCATGCGATGGGCGGGCGTGCCAACTTGGAGGGCATTGAAACTTGGGATGTTAGCCATGTTAAAAATATGGAGGGGATTTTTATGGGGCGCGAGGTGGATGTCTCTTTAAGTAATTGGGATACCAGCAGTGTTGAAAACATGAAGGCGATGTTTGCCTTAGCAACTTTTAACCAGCCCTTAAATGATTGGGAAGTCCAGAGCGCGCAAGATACAAGTTTTATGTTCTATGGGTGCAAGCATTTCCAACAAGACCTCAATAATTGGGATGTGGGAAATGTCAAAAACATGAGCTATATGTTCAGCTTGACCTATGATTTTAACGGCGATATTACCCAATGGAAACTCTCCAGCGCGCAGAATTTGCAGGGCATGTTTAAATATGCCGGTGTCTTTAACCAACCCATTGGATCATGGGATGTCTCGCATGTTTCTAATATGTCCTATCTTTTCTATGGTGCTTTTTTGTTTAACCAACCTTTGAACCACTGGAACACCAGCCATGTCAGGGACATGAAAAAGATGTTTTTTTACGCCAAGAGTTTTAACTACCCCCTCAACCACTGGGATACAAGCGGAGTGATGAGCATGTATAAGATGTTTGCTTATGCTGAGAGTTTTAATCAGGACTTGAGTGCGTGGGATTTGCGTAAAGCCGATGTGCGTTGCATGTTTTTCCATGCCAAAGCGATGAAAAGTACACCCTTGTTTTTGAGCAAGTCTTTTTTTAAAAGCGCGGGCAGTTGCACCTAGAGTGGAATTGAGTTTGCTTGCATGAGTCAAAAATCAAAGGATGGTCGTGGCACTCAGTCCTACACATGTGGAAGCACCAAAAGTTGTCAGCAAGGGACCCACACATTCCAGCCATAAAAAAACCTCCGAAAAAAGCAAGGATGCTTTTAAAAAACTCTTAGAGCTCAAAAAGAAAGAACACGGCAAAAAAACAGAGGCCAAAGCAGACAAGCCCAAAGTTGATCTTAAAAAAGTCCCCAAAAAGGGCAAGGAACTTAAAGATCTCAAAAACAAACTACCCGAGCACATTGCCCCTGATAGCCCCCTAGCCCATTTGCTCAACTCCAAGAAAAACACCCAACTCAAGCCTGAAAAACCCGAAAAGCTTGGCAAAAAACAACCCCCTTTGGATTTGCTCCAGCACGCCAAAGCCCCTAAAGATGTTAAACTCCATGGCAAGCAAGCCAAACTTTCAGACATCAAAAACTTAGAGAGTGCCAAGCAACTAAAATTGGGCACAATCAAGCATGAAAAAGATGATAAGGGCGATGTGGAAAAAAACACTCTTGGCAAAATCAATCCCAAAGAGATTGCCAAAAACACCCCCCTAGTCAATCCAAACAAGGCAATTTTAGATGATTTGGATCAAAAAAAGACCTCTAAGGAGGAGATGGACAAATCTGAAAAAACAACCAAATTATCCACTCAGGAGCTTTTAAAGCCTAAAACCACCCAAACTCCAGCCCCACAGGCCACCAAAGCCCCCACCACACCCCTAGCCCACCTCCTAGAGCAAAAACCCATGCCCCGCCATGCACCCATCAAGGACAATGCCACCAATGATCGCGAGATCAAAGAAGCATTTAAGCAAGCCTTAGAGGGTCCTTTAAAACCCAAGCGCACATTTATCCCCCTATCTTTTGATCCCAACCGCTTGCCTTTATATGGACCTGCACAAAATCCCATCTCCAAAGAGGGCGATGAGGATTCTAAGCCCAAAGCCATTGAGAGTGCCCACAACAACGCCCATAATGCCCATCTAGAGAGCAAATCCCCAATCCAAGCCCCCCAAATTAAGGAGACCTTGAAAAATTTTGCCACTACCCTACGCCAAGAACTCCTAGACTTCAAGCCCCCTATCACCAAACTTTCTATGGAGCTCAACCCCGATAAATTAGGCAAAGTGGATGTGGTGATCCAACAGGTGGGCAAGAATATACAGGTGAGTGTGGCTTCTAGTGCCCCCGTGAGTGCTCTACTCTCCTCTTATCAAAACGAATTACGCCAAAATCTTGCACAGATGGGCTTTAGCGATGTTAATTTGAGTTTTAGTAGCCATGGTGGGGGGCAGGGGGGGGGCTTCCAACAAGGTGCGCAACAACAGCAACAACAAGGGCACTTTGCCAATCCCCAACCCCAGCAAAATCCCCAACCCATCAAAAATGATGAGCCCAACTCCCCTCAAGAGCCAAACAAGGTAGGTCTACCCCAGTATGCATGATTAAAGACTTTTGGGTATAATGGCAGACATTTAGATTCAGGAGGCGGTCATGCCAATTGATTTAGCAGAGGTAACCGGCGCAAAGGCGGCGATGGAAAAGAAAAAACACGAGCCTAAAATCGCCAATGGTCTAGACAAAGACGCTTTTATGAAACTCTTTTTGGAGCAACTCAAAAATCAAGACCCAACAGCCCCCATGGAGACAGACAAAATCATCAGCCAAACCGCACAACTCACCCAAGTGGAAATGCAAGAGGAGAATAAAAAGGCGATGAAGGAAGTTGCCGATGCGATGCAATCCACCAAGGCAACCAACCAATCTCTCAAGGATTTTCAGGGCAAGCTTAAGGAGACTTTGGAGCACCTAGATAAGGGCGTGGATAATACGCTCAAAAGCAATGCGGTCATGACTCAAGCCTCCGGCTTAAACAGCGTAACCATGATTGGCAAGATCGCTGAAACCGATGTCAAGGGGATCAATGTTACTAAGGGCAAGGTGGATTTCTCACTCTACTTTGATGAACCCATTAACACCGCTGAAGGCACGGCAGATGTCCAAATTTATGACAAAGATAAGCAATTAGTCCGCACTTTGTCTTTAAAGGGGGATAGTGGCAAGCAAGGTTATGTCAAGTTTGAATGGGACGGGCTGAATGCACAGGGTAAGCCCGTAGAGGCAGGCACTTATGAGGTGTTCGCACAATATAATTTAGACCCCAAGACCAATAAATACTTGCATACGCGTATCGGGCGGGGCGAGGTGCAAAGCGTGGTGTTTGACAAGGGCAAGCCTATGTTGCGTATGGGGGAGATGATCTTGCCTATGGATAGTGCCCTAGAGTTTTATGACAAAAACACGACCCGCCAAGAAAAAGAACAGCGGGAGGGTTTAGCCCACTTGGTGCAATCTAAAACCCACACGCAGAGCACGCCCCAAAAAGTTCCCCAGAACACCCAAGCAAGCACGCCCACTAAAAGCCCTAACACACCCACCCAGCCCCACAAGCAACCAAGCGCACAAGCTAGCCCCACCCACACCAAGCCAACAAATTCCACCGCACAAGCTAGCCCCCAAGCCCCGCCTAAAACTCTAAGCACCCCCAAGCCTCAAGAACACCACACCCCAAGTGCTCAAGAGCATCCAAAGATAGCTAGTCCCACACGCCCGCCCTTATTTCATGGGCTTAACACACAAAAGAGTTAAAAATGAATGATACCTTACTCAACGCCTATTCAGGCATCAAAACCCACCAATTTGGCATCGATAGTTTGTCTAACAACATCGCCAACATTAACACCGTGGGCTACCGAGCCAACAACCCCGAGTTTAAATCGCTCTTTTCAGCGCATCTAGATTCACTTGGGAGTAGCAACATCACCGCCGATGATCGCAACTTTGGGGTGAGAGCGGGGAGCAATGCCATCTCAGATAAAGATGGCGAATATATGCCCAGCGATTCAGATTTTAACATGGCTTATCAGGGGAGCGGGTGGTTTATTGTGGGACCTAATAAAAACGGCACGATGGAGATCAACAAGGATGGCTACAAACAAGCTCAAGAGAATTTTTACACCCGAGATGGGAATTTCTTACGGGATGCTGATGGCTATATTGTGAATGCCCATGGCTATTATGTCTATGGAATCGACTTGCACAAGATTAAAAATGGCGTGTTGTTGGCGGGCAATCCAGATGAGGAAGCCAAGATTTTAAAGAGTGGCAAACTTAGCACGCTGTATTTGCCAAGAGATGTGCAATACCAGCCCGTTTTAACGACTAAAGTGAATATGAGTGTGAATCTCAACCCTAAAAACCATGTCCGCCCCGCCGAGCAATATTTGTTAGATGAAAACGGGCAGCTGATTAACGATCGCTTTTTAAATCAAGATGCTAACGCTCTGGCCAATGATGACAACGAGTCTTTAGATCTGCCCGTGCATCGGAATTTAGAGATCATGATCGTCAAGGGCGACATGGCGCAAGATTTAGTCTTTAAATACGGCACAGGGGGGGTTGAAAACAATGAGTTTAGGACTTTGGGCGATCTGAAAAAATTACTCCAAAGCAAGGCGAAATTAGATTTAGATGTTGTCAAAAGCCGCCCCGGGGATGTGATCTCGCCTTTATTATTGCAGATCAAAAACCCCAGCGACCCAGAAGCGACTCTGTTTATCGGCGGGCACATGGCAGAAAAGTTAGGCTGGATTGCCAATGGCATGATCTTAAAGAAAAATGAAGGTCGAGATTCCGTGCCCATCCGCATCCCCTTTTATAGCACCACCGCTGAGATTTACGACAAGGGGGGGGAAAAGTATTTGCTCAAAAGCGACTATTTTATGACCAGCACCAAAGACCCCCTAAGCCCCACGCCTACAGAAGAAAAATGGGATGTGGAAAGCTCCATTTTGGAGATGCGGGATAAAACGCCCATCACCCCCAAATCAGTACGCCAAACAATCAGCTTTGATAAAGCAGGCAAAATGCACGCCCAGCCCGTAACTCTGAATTTTAAGGGCAACCCCTTGACCTACTCCATTGATAAGAGCGATGATTATAGCTCCAGCGATGAACCCTATGAAGATTCGCGGATTATCCAAATCTCTCAAGATGGCAAGCCTAAGGGTTTGTTGCAAAACATGCGTATTGATGATGATGGCGTGATTCATTTAGCCTTTAGCAATGGTGCGATTGAGACGATGGGGCGCGTGGGGATCGCCACTTTCACCAACGATCAAGGGCTTAAAAAAGTGGGGAGTAATTTATTTGACATTGAGAATGCCACCCGTAACGGGCGGGCTGCCCCCTTGAGTGGTAACCCGATTATAGGCTGGGATCGCGATGATGGCAAGCTCAAATTTGGCAAGATCATGCACAAGTATTTGGAGAGTAGCAATGTGGATGCGGGGCGATCTTTAACAAATTTGATCTTGATGCAAAGGGGCTATTCGATGAACGCTAAGGCCTTCACCACAGGGGATGACTTGGTCAAAGAGGCGATCAACTTGAAGAAGTAGGGCATGCAAGAGGGTTTTTTTTGTAATTATAGCGAGAAGGATTGTCAAGAGCTCATCCATTGCTTGCTAGAGGGGGAATACCAAATCCCTAGATTCCAACGGGATTTTGTGTGGAAGAAAGATCAGGTTGCTAAATTCATCGATAGTTTGGTTAGGAGCTATCCTACGGGGAGTTTTGTGGTGTGGCGCACAAAAGAACGCTTACAGGCCAATAAAGAGATTGGGCAAGTGTTTTTAAAAGAGCCCAAGGCGGGTGAGATTTATTATGTGTTAGATGGGCAACAGCGGATCACCGCACTTTTTATGATCTATCAGGGTCTCAGGGTGCAAAGAAGTCCTAGAGTAGCGGATGACTATCAGGACATCATGCTAAGACTAGAATCCGACGAAGAGCGGGATTTTTGTTTTGTGCGCGACCCAAAGGCCGAAACTAACAAGGTCGCGGTGAGCGTGTATGACCTCATCAGCCAAAGCATTTTGGAGATACAAGAAAAATACAACTTAAGCCTACAGGAAGCAAAACGCTTTGAAAAGTTTAAACAAAAAATTGAGAAGTACCGCTTCCCCGTGATTGAGATCACCAATGCCTCTTTAGATAAAATTGTCGAAGTTTTTGCCCGTATCAACACAGGGGGGACAAAACTCACCCCCTTTGAAGTGATGTGTGCCAAATTTTACATCCCCCCCACTACTGATTCCACCCAAACCATCATCACCCATCCGGGTTTTGATTTAGAAGCCAAGTTTAGGGCTTTGCGTGCCGAACTTGACGAGTTAGACTATGCCTTTGACCACCCTATGGTGGTCTTGCAACTCATTTCGTATTGGTTGCGTTCCAATATCCAAGAGAATTTAACTAAAAAAATCGCTATCGCCACTATTTTAAGACTAGAACCCGAAAAGGTGCAACAAACATGGGATTTTATCGCCCCTTGTTTTATCCATGCTGCCCATTTGCTCAAGCACGATCTTAAAATCCCCTCCTTTGACTTCTTGCCCTCTGTGGGCTCGCTCATGCTCATGGCGTATTTTTACGCCCTAAGCGAACATAAAAGCCCCAATGCCAAGCAAATTGCCAATTTAAGATGCTTGTTGTTCCGTAGCATGTTTTTCAGCAATAACATAACGGGCGACACTCTCTTAAAACAATTAGGTTTGGTCGAACAGATTCACAAGGAAAAACCCGTTGATTTTAAAAAAGAATTGCCTCGCACCACCACCAAAGAGTTTTTAATGGAAGAGAAGATCAATACCAGAAACGGTTTTCACCGGGGGATTTTATGCGTTCTAGCGACCTTAGAGCCCTGCGACTTTGACAACAATAGCAAAGTTCTTTTAGATAATCTCTTTGTGAGTGACACCACCAAGAGCAAAAAACGCAATCTCCACCACTTCTACCCCAAAAACCACTTAAAACACCTCAATCCTGATTTTAACCCCGATGTGATCGCCAATATCACCTTCTTAAGCGCCAAGCTCAACCAAGAGATCAAGGACAGCCCGCCTAAAATTTACATTGAAAAATACCGCCAAAGCAATCCACACCTTAATCAAACTCTCCAAGCCCACTTAATCGATCCCTCTAACCCCAAAGTTTTAGAAGACTACCAAGCCTTTTTGCACATGCGCGCCCAAAAGATATTAGAGAAGATCAAAGAACTAACCTAGATTTCCAACGAGGGCTAAAAAGTATGCTCCCCAAAGTGAGGAGCTTTGGCCAAGATCGCTAGCTAGACTTAGTGGATAAATTTGAGTCTTTTTATCCCCTTTAAGCTACAATACCCCTTTTTAAAGGGACATGGTGATCAGCGAACACAACTTAAAAGACATCTTAAACTCTCTAGGCTTTGAAGCACGCAAGGGCGAGGTTTTTGAATACACTTACCCCAATAACGCCCAAATTTGCGTAGATTTCAAACACAAAAAAATCGCCTACTCTCCCCTAGATCATCGTTTTAAAGAGGGCGATTACCCTAGCAATGATGATCCTAGCACAGGCTTTATTATCCACCGCAACACCACGACTAATTTTAGCTCTAATGAAAACTTTGTGTGTTTGGTGGCGGTGCATAAGCTCCTAGAAAAGGGATACGCCCCAAAGCACATCATCTTAGAACCCACCTTTAAAGTGGGGCATAACCAACAAGTCTATGGGGATATTTTAGTGCTCAATCAAGAATTTAACCCCCTTGTGCTCATTGAAAATAAAACTTATGGGAATGAGTTTAGCAAGGCATGGAACGCCACGCTCAAAAATGGCGACCAGCTCTTTAGTTATTACGCCGTGCATAAAATCCCCTACCTGTGCCTACTCACTTTCAAAGACGCGCACACAGCTGACATGCGCTTAATTTCTATGCAGGACAATCCCGAACATTTAGAGCGTTTGAACCGCGATTGTAAGCAGGAGGACAAAAAACGCGGCTTTGCAGACTCGAGCAACACCAACGCCAAAAGCTATTTTGAAGTCTGGAGTCAAACCTATTCAAACGCCTTCACCACGAAGGGCATTTTTGAAGAAGACATCCAAGCCTACAACATTGGCAAAACAAAATACAGCCTTGAGGACCTACGCGCCGTCTCTGCCGATCAAATCTCAAGCATTTACCACGAATTTGCCACCATCTTACGCCACCATTCTATTGGCAATTACGAAAACAGCTTTTATATCCTTGTGGATTTGTTCTTGTGTAAGGTGATTGATGAAATCAAAAACCCTAATGACCTACAATTCACCTACAAGGGCGTGATCTCAGACAACCCCTTTTTGTACTGCGACAGACTTTTAAACCTCTATGAAATGGGCATTAAAGAACTCTTTAATAAACAGGTCATCAATGTTAAAAAAAGCGCCATTGGCGATCTCTTTAAAGAAGCCCAGCGTTATGAAGGCAAGTTTAAAGAAAAATTAGACGACATCTTTGATCAACAAAAATACTTCAACATCAAAAAGTTTAATTTTATTGAGGTGGAAAACTCCGAAGAATTTTACCTCAACTTTAAAGTCCTCGTGCAAGTGGCTGGGCTTATCGCCGACCTGCACTTGAGCCAAAGCCAAAATAACCAATTCTTAGGTGATCTGTTTGAAGGCTTTTTAAACCGCCACATCCACCAAACCGAAGGGCGTTTTTTCACCCCCACGCCCATCACTAATTTTATCATCCACTCCTTGCCCCCCCTACCAAATCACCCCAAAGTTTTAGACTTTGCTTGTGGGGCGGGGCATTTCTTAACCGAGTTTATGGCGCGCCACAAGGACGCGAAAGTACATGGCATTGAGAAAAACAAAGACCTCTCCAAAGTCGCCAAACTCGCCTGCATTTTTCACAACCCCAAAAGCCAAAGCCAAGTGATTTTTCAAGACGCGCTAGACTTCATCGCCCCCCGATATGCTAAAAGCTTTGAGCTAGAAAGCTTTGATTGCCTTCTCTCCAACCCTCCCTATTCTGTGAAAGGTTTTTTAAGCACGCTCGAGCCTAGCGCGCTGAACCCCTTTAGCCTAAAAAGTGGCATTGACCCCAAGAGCTATGAAAACAATAACTCCATTGAATGTTTCTTTTTAGAGCGCGCTTTGCACTTTCTTAAAAAAGGCGGGATATGCGCGCTCATCTTGCCTGTGAGCGTCTTACAAAAGGGGGGGCTGTATGAAAAAACCCGCGCCCTCTTGCTAGAGCATTTTAAACTGCTCTGTATTGTGGAACTCAATTCGCGCACCTTTGGGAGCACGGGCACGCAGACCATCATTTTATTCGCCCAAAAGGCGCAAAAATACAGCACCGATTTATTGGACGCGCTGACTAAAGCCAATTTTGAAGAAAACAAGCTTGAAAAAGACTTCAAGCAAACAGAGTTTTTAAAAGAATATTGCGCCTTTAGGGGCTACCCTTATGCGGACTTTAAAGCCTTCATGACGGACAAAAACTTAAATCCAGCCCTAGAGCGGAGCTTTAGCGAGTATTTTAGCGATTTTGAGAGTAAAGAGCCCAAAACCTTTAAAAAAAAGCTCCCCACAGAGGGGCTTAAACAAGAGTGGTTTAAAGCTTCTAGCTTTTATGCCAAAGACCCCAAGCAAGAGGGCAAAGCCCAACAAAACGCGTATTTTAAAAGCAAAGACTACCAAGACACCTTAAAGGCATGGCAAAGAGAGCAAGCCCTAGAGCAAATGCACGCCCTAGAGTTAGAAAAAATGCGCCTCTTTGCCCTCATTCAGGGCGAAGAGGTGCTGATTCTAAAAAGCCCTCCGGATAAAAAGAGCGATAATAAAAACAACAAGGCTAAGATTGTAGAGTTCTTGGGCTATGATTGGAGCAAGCGCAAGGGCGATGAGGGCATCAAATACACCAGCGCGCAAACAGAGGACCTAGAGAGCGAGGCACTAGGCAATGTCCAAAGTATCAAGCACATACAAACCCCCCTTTACAACCCCCAAGACCCAGAGGACCCCACCAAACTAGCCTATGCCTTTAAAAGCTTTATGCACGCGGTGCGCACCAACACCCCCCGCCCCAATTTAAGCCCCTATAGGGACCCAGACCCCGCAGGTTACCAACTCTTTAGCACGCCCTTAAGGGAGTTGATAGACTTTTCTAAGGCAGTGCTAGATAGAACGATTAGTTTAAACCCCAAACAAGCCAGCTTAAACCCCTTTGAGGGGTGTGGGTATCCTTTGGTGAAATTGGGGGAGGTTTTAAAGAGTATGGGTAAGGGCAAACGCCCCGCCTCATTTGAAAACCCAAAAGGCGCGATTGATTTTTATAAATCCTCTTTAGAGGCGTATAAATGCGATGCTTACGACTTTGACATAGAGGCGTTGATTATTGGGGACGGGGGGAGTGCCAATATCCACTATTCTACAGGTAAGTTTGCTAGCTCAGACCACACTTACATTTTTAAGGGGGCTAGCCCCGATTTACGCTTACGCTATGTTTATTTGGTGTTGCGCCACAATTTGGAGCTTTTGGAGGCGGGGTTTAAGGGCATTGCGTTAAGGAATATCGCCAAGAAATACATTGAGGAGATTAAAATCCCCCTACCCCCCCTAGAGGTGCAAGAGCAAATCATTACAGAATGCGCCCAAGTAGAGAAACGCTATGCTGAGGTGCGTATGAGTGTGGAGCAGTATAAAGCCTTGATTCAAGCCGTGCTAGAGGCTTGCGGAGTGTGCGGGGCGAAAAATGGGGGGGGGGGGGGGGGGGGGGGGGGTGTTTAACACGATTGGTGGCCCAGTGGCCAATAAGTGGGAGTTTTTAAGCCAATACAAATTTAATCTGTGTTTTGAGAATTCTAGGGGCTATGGCTACACGACTGAAAAGATCATCGATGCCTATTTTGCCCACACCATCCCCATTTATTGGGGTAACCCCGCCGTGGCCAAGGATTTTAACCCCAAAAGTTTTGTGAATGTGCATGATTTTAAAGACTTTGATGAGGCAATCGATTTTATTGTGTATTTAGACACCCACCCCAATGCCTACTTGGAGATGTTACACACCCACCCACTCAATAGCATTGAGGGACAGCCCCGATTTTACCAAGATTTGAGCTTTGAAAAGATTTTAGGCTTTTTGCAAAAGGCACTAGATTGTCAAGAAATCTATCACGAACACAGCCTCTATCCTGCCCATGACGACCCGATGTTTTTGTATTCAGGCAAACAACTTTGTAAGTTTCTGGCTAAAAAAATCCTTAAACGCTTAGGTAAACTCTCTAGCTAGGCATTTTCTGGGTGAGGTCAAGTTTGTAAATGCCTTTTCAAAATCGATTTGCATGAACGCCGATTTACTAGGGTAGATTTGTCAAGGGATGGCATGCACTATATTGGCTATGGCATTTTAATTTGGGTTGGGATTGAATTGGGGGTAATCATCCTTATATTTATGTTGGCAATCACTTTTGATGTATGTACGGGTGTTATCAACAAAGTTATCGATATGCGTAATAGGGCTAAAGCTAGAAAACCTAAAACTAAGCCAAAACCCCCAACAGGTAGGGTAACACTCCAAGATTTGGAAGCTGAGTCTATGGAAGATGGCTCCACCACAACAAAACAAAAGCCACAGGATACCAACACTAGCCAGCAAGGCATGCAGGATGGCGATTCTAACCAACTCGATAAAGGAAAGCACATGGGAAAATCCAAAAAAGACATGGATGTTTGCGGACTCAAAAGGCATTTGATCCTCCAGCGCGCGGGTTGTTTGGCATGGATGGCTGATCACGCCTATAAAAATTTTGGCTGGGTTGCCTTAACACCTCTTCACCAGGCACGAGGCTCGCACTTGGCCTGGGAGAGGATCACAGCGGATCAAGATCGCTATGTCTTGGAGGGGGCAGAGGAGTTAGAATGGTTACAAAAATACCCTTATAGAGCCTATTACTTCTTTAGGGGTATTTGTGCTCAAAGACAAGAAGTCCAACGCGTAATCATCTTTAAAGACAGCGCAGAGGTGCTCAATTTCTTGCTCAATCTCTATAAACCCTATGCCCATTTTGATCCCAAATTTTCCCAACACCAAACAATGGTGAATTTAAACTTAGAGGCAGACAAGGAGAAAAATCGCGCTCGATTCCTGTATGAACAAACCTTGCAATCTTGGTCTTATTCTTTTGAAAATACGCTACATAAAATTTGCCTTAAAACCCCCACGCAGGTTAAAATCCCCCTCTCCTCTCTCCCTTTTTGCCCCAAAACTCTCGCCCCCGTGCTAGAAAAATACCGCTGGGGCGATACCTATATCTTCCAAACCACTTACACACCCCCGCCTAATTTGCCCAAGTTTGATCCTGAGATTTTACTCACAAGTTTATCTAAATCCCTCAAGTTGTTGCAAGAACATTTAGAGGAGTGTATGCAAAATCTAGTGCCCCCTCAAAGAAAACCCAAGTTTAAACGCAAGGTGCGCAAACAACTTGCTAAACTTTGCTTTGCCCAACACCATGGCTTGATCACACCAGAATACATAGAACACTTCAAACTCCACGACCCAGAAGACCCTGAGGCAATCAAGGCAGTCGCTCAAGTCTATATTGCACAAAACTTCCCCAGCTCTAAGGATAAAATTGCCATCCCTGAAGAGAGCGAATATTTTGCCCTCCGGCGTTTTACGCTCAATGATCAAAAACATTACTACATGGAACAGGCTTTATGGGTTTGGGCATACCAACGCTTACTAGAGATTTTTAACAATTCTCTAGAGAGCAGAGAGATACAAGATCAACTTTTGGCGCGTCTAAGCCCCGCGCAGGCTTGTGAATTTGAGCAAGTCTTTTATGAAAATCTTGAGGAAAAACAGGGGGTGGCTATATGGAGCTTGATTGAGCATTTGGCATTGCCACTCGCCGTTTTACAACAAGACGATCAAGTCGTGATTGCCAAAAATCCTCATTTTAAGCCCGCCACCTTTTTAAACGAAAGCGCACACCATCGCGATATTTTGCGCCTCTTGTTTTTCTTTGGGAGAGTGTTAAGTGAGGAGAATGCCAGCCAATTACTCCAAATGAGCCGCGATATTATCCCGGTTTATCCGCATGTCTCAAAAGAGATGGGCTTTTATGCGCTTAAAATTTATTTGCTCCAACAAAAAGCGGGTTGCTTGTGTTGGATTGCCGATCAGGCCTATAAAAACTTTGGTTGGGTGAGCTTAAATCATGAACAACAAGCCCAAGGCATGCATATCGCTTGGGAGTATATTACAGAGGAACAAATTTATCAAAGACAAGAAGCCCATTACTTCTTTGCGGGCATTTATGCCCAAAGACAAGCAAAGCAACGGCGCATCAATTTTCAAAACGCCCAAGAAGTGATTGCCTTTTTAGTGGAGTTGTTTAAGCCCTTTGCTACCCACGACCCTAACCATGTCTCTCATTTGAGTGCCGCCCATGACACTATGCAATATGTGGATGTAGATATGGAACATTTTGGCGCGCGTTTGTATGAGGAAATTCTCAAAGAATGGGAGCCAGATTTTGTAGGCTCCTTAGAAAAAGCCCTCAAGCAAACCCCCACACATGCCATAATCGCAACAAGCGATCTCCCCTTTCTTACCAAAGAGACCGAACTCGCCCTAGAAAAATACCGCCAAGGCGATAATTATATTTTCCAAACCACCTACACCCCCCCAAGTGCTCTGCCCAGTTTCGATCGCTCCATTTTAGCTTTCAACTTAAAAGAGAGCTTAAAGGTTGAGCAAGGGGCGTTAGCTGGGGTGGTGGATAGCTTGGCACGCCCCAAGAATAACCCTACACTCAAGCGCAAAACCCGCAAACAAATCGCCAAACTCCGCTTACAAGAAGCATGCGGGATATTAACCCCCAATGATTTTGAAAACTTCCATTTAGACCACCCCAAAGCCAAAAGTTTTTTAAACAAACACCGCTTCAAATATCAAGGGCAAGAGTGTTACTATTTTGAATACGCCCTAAATATTTGGGTTTTGCAACGCTTATTAGAGATTTTTGAGGGCTCAATTGCTATGCAAGAAGTCGAGCATGCCCTCTTGGCACGCCTAAACCCCGCCCAAGCCCTAGAATTTACAAGTGCCTCTAGCCAAAAATATGCCAGCACACAAAACATTACCACCACCCTTGCCAGCCATTTAAATCTACCCTTAAGCATTGTAGAGCATAGCGATAGCATGGCGATCGTGCCCAACCCCGCTTTTAAACCCCATGTGTTTTTAAACCACAGCCCACATAGCCAAGAAATTTTACGCCTACTTTTAGACTTTAAAAACTGCCACAAAGAGTCAAAAGAACCCACGCCCACCACACCCCGGTTATTTACCCTAGTGCCTAAAGCATTAGAAGGGGTATTTAGTCAGTTGTGTATTGAAAATATTGATGTGCACATGGAAGCATTATTTTTTGATGACAAGCCCGCCTTTGTCCAAAAAATCCTTGACTTGCAACGCCAATTCCTTAAAGAGAAAACTAATTTTGAAGAGAATTTTTTAGAATGGTGCGCGGCTCATTTGGAGAGTGCAAATGTGCCTATGGAGGATAAAAAGGGATTGATCCAAAAGATTATAGAGATAGAACAACGCTTGATCGACGAGCAAGCCACGCTAGAGAAGGCGTTTGCTACATGGTGGGCTGAGAATGTGCATATGGAATTAGAAGGTCTATTTTTTGATGATAAACCCGCCTTTTTTCAAGCAATCCTTGCTATGCAAGCCCAATTTTTTAAAGAAAAGCAAATCAAAGCCCTAGAGCTAGAGATTGCCCCCTCTACCCCCACCTCCAAACCCCCACCTCCCAAACCCCAAGACAAATACTCTCCCAAAGCTATTAAAGCTTACTTGGATCAATTTGTGATCGGTCAAGAGAATGCTAAAAAACAAATGAGTTTGGTTTTTAGCGATCATTACAAACGCATTCAAGGACAATCCGGCTTAGAAAAGGCGAATGCTATTTGTATTGGACCTTCAGGCAGTGGTAAGACTTTTTTAATTGAAATGGCCACTCAGTATTTAGACATTCCCTATTGTCTTGTCAATGCCGCCTCTCTTACCCCTACTGGTTACAGAGGCGAAGAGACTAATCAAATGTTTGCCATGCTCTATAACAATGCCGATAAAAACATAGAAAAAGCTGAGCAAGGGGTGTTGGTTTTAGATGAGATTGATAAACTCGGGCAAGGTGGCTGGTCTGACAAAGAATGGCGACAGGGGGTGCAAAATGAACTCTTAAAGGTCATTGAAAAGGGGATAGTGTCCTTTGAATATGGAAATGGGAGCAATAAACAAACCATCTCTTTAAAAACCGATCACATGCTCTTTATTGTCTTGGGGCATTTTGAAAAATTATGGAAAAATAACAAAACTCTCCATCAAAAACTTCCCAAAATCACTAATGAAAATTTAATAGAATGTGGCATGAAGCGCGAATTTTTACGCCGTTTTTCTATAAGAGTGCTCTTTGAACCTGTAGACATAAATATGCTTACAGAACTTTTAGATCGCCGTTTAAAACCCTTTCAAGAAGAATTTGCCCAAGCAGGGAGTGCCCTAGAGTTTAGCCCAGAAGCCAAACGCTTTTTAGTCAAAAACGCTTTAAAAGAGGGAGTTGGCATGAGTGGATTAGATCAAAAACTCCATGAACTACTAATGCCCCTGCGCTTTGATTTAGAAGATTACAATGGTTTGAAGTGTGTGATCAATGGAGAGACTTTGGAGAATGGAGAGGTGTTTGTGGAGCCACTGGATTGTCCCTTAGACTAATCATTAAGCATCTTGTGTGGATGACTGGGCGTTAGCAATGAAAATTTTAATGCAAAAGCTTGGGTCATCATAACCATTATGAAACCAGCTATCTTTATAGGTTTAGAAATGCATAGTATAATGGCCCCATTCTGATTTAAGGTGGTTTTTGTGAAAAAGATATTTGGGAGTTTGTTGTTGGCATTGAGCATGGCGCATGGGAGCAATATTGCCCTCAATCGACCCTTGGCAGATGTGGTAGTGCGGGATAGGGGTGAGCTTGTTTTGAATGGGGATTCGATACAATACAAGGTGTGGGATAGCAAAAGTCTAGCGGGTAAAGTGCGGATTGTCCAACATATCGCCGGGCGCAAAAAGGTCAAAGCAGAGAACCAACCCCTAATGGATCGCATTGTTGCTGCACATTTTGATGAGAGTAAATACCAAACAACCAATATCATCAATGTCGATGATGCCATAATGGGTACGGGTCTTTTTGTGCGTGGGGAAACTAAGAAGGCTAAAAGGGAACACCCTAATAGCCAAGTGGTGATGGATAATGACGGGGTGGTGCAGAAGGCTTGGGGTTTAAAAAAGCAAGAGAGCCTTATTGTTGTGTTAGACAAAACGGGCAAAGTGCGTTTTGTACATGAGGGCAAACTGAGTAACGCCCAAATCCAAGACGTGATGGACTTGGCTAAAAAGTTACAACAAGAATAAAAGTTTCTATGATAAGTCTTGCCCACTCTGTTTTACCAGCGTAAAGTCGTGTTGGCTTGATCTTCCCAGCCCCCGTGTCTGACAATTGGTGGGCAAACCCTTTGAATCCATAGTACCAAGAGAGAACAAAACAAGTAAATATGTAACACAAGTCTTTTAGGACTTGCATGGCCCTCTAGGTTTTAGTGGGTATAAGCCTATCCCATGTTACCATGGCTCCCATTTTCAATTTAAGGAGTCCCTATCCAAAATATTAATCACCAACTCAACCAACAGCCTAAATCCACTAAACAATTTTACCGCTTATTCCAGTTTTTAACCCGCCCGCAAAATGCGGGACTAGCTTGCAATTTTGAGCTGTGGTTGCCCTTATGAACGCGCCTAGATTTTTTGCCAGTGGCCATGCCCCCATCACATTTTCTTTCCACAAATGCCCCAAGGACTTCGTGGTGCAAGAAGAACCCCTGTATGCTTTCTATGGGCATGGGGATCACCTCATCGTGCAGGTGCGTAAAAAGAACAAGAGCACTTGGGAGATGCTTTCGCTCTTATCACAAATACTGGGTTGTGATGTATCGATTTTTGGTTACGCTGGACTCAAGGACAAACACACGATGGCGTTGCAATATGTGTCTATGCCCAAGAGCTATGAACCTTTATTAGACAGGCATACCCCCATACTTGCCGAACAGGGAATCACAATTCTAAGGAGCACCACACACCCCCATAAACTGAATCTAGGGCATCTCAAAGGCAATCATTTTTTAGTGCGCCTTAAAAAACTCGATCCGATCAATGCCCAAAGAATCAGTCAGGTATTGCTTTTTTTACAAGCCTATGGCTTCCCCAACTACTTTGGAGTACAATGCTCTGAGAGCTTGGAAGATGGTTTTAGACAGAGCTACGCTAGTGGTCAGAGAATCGATCGGGTTTTGCTTTCCACCCAACAAAGTTGCTTGTTTAACCAGTGGTTGAGTGCGCGCATGCGCTTAAATTCCCTTGTGCAGGTTCTTAGCCCCAAAGAAATTACTCAAGAGTTCATAGGGCTTGATGTGAAACAAGTCCAAGGCCTCAAAACCCAGCAACATTATTTCAAACTTTTAAGTGGCGATGTGCTGTGCCATTACCCCTCCTTTAGGCGGTGCTTTTACCATTACGATCAGGATTTAGGGCATGATGTCGAACGGCTATTCACGCATAGACTAGCCCCCACGGGATTATTGCCCGGACATAAGGTGCTGTTGGCTAAAGATGTTGCTGGCTCTTTTGAGGAGCCCTATAGTAACTTGATTGATATTCAAGGTGATCGTCGTTACGCCTTGGTTTTCCCGACAGATGTTTCTTTTAACTACAACACCCAAAAAGCCCAAGGCGAGTTGCGCTTTTTTCTACCCAAAGGGGCTTATGCAACAACATTTTTGGAAGAACTTGCGGGCAAGGAGCTATTTAACTCCGAAATACCCACACCTATTAAGACTCCAGCACTCTCTTAACCTGTGTTTGGCACAGCACATCATGCAAGAAGCGTTTGTCTTTGCTAAAAAAGGGGGTGAAAAAGCCTATGAGCGTGCTGGCGACCACAAGCCAGAGCACAAAGCGCACGCACGCACGCCCCAAGCCCATGGGCTGTCCTTGTTGATCGAGCACCATCAAGCCCGTATAGCGCAAGCCCGGAGTTTGCCCACTCTTACTGATAAAAAGCGCATTAATCACGCCATAGACACACACACAGCTCAAAATGGCTAGCTGATTCTCTCTAAAGGCTTGTGCCGAGCCTAAGATCACATAAGTGGTGAAATATAAAATGGGGGTGTAGATCAAAAAAAGGTCGGTGAGAAAAGCCTTAAGCCTTGCCCCGATATGCAGACAAGCGAGGGTTTTTTTAAACTCCAAAGGCTAATTGCCCCGACTGCCGGGCTTAATGGGCGCGCTAAAAGCACATAGCGGGCAATTTTCAGGCGCATGCATCTCAAAATCAAAGTTTTCTAAAGTAAAAAAGGGCAAGTTAGCAGGGAGCTTACAAGCTGGATTGTGGGTGGCACTTAGCGGGCAAATACCCCGGTTGGCTAGGCTAGCAAACCCAACCACCACACCGCCCATTTCTTGCACGCATTGGCTGGCTTCCAAAGCAGAACCCCCGGTGGTGATGATGTCCTCACAGATCAAAACCTTTTCTTGGGGGCAGAGCGCAAATCCACGCCTCAAGACCATTTGGGAATTGACCCGTTCGCTAAAAATAAAACGCACGCCCAAAGCCCGCGCGAGCTCATAGCCAGCTAAAATCCCGCCCAAGGCCGGTGCGCAAACACAGTCCACTAGAACTTGAGCCTCTTGGATTTTCTGGGCTAGAGCCTCTGCGAGCATTTGGGCGTGTTGGGGGTTTTCAAGCACCTTGGCTGATTGCAGATAAAATCCAGAATGGTTGCCGCTACTGAGCAAAAAATGCCCCTCCAAGAGCGCGCCACAATCTAGGTAGAGTTGCCGGACATCTAAAGCCATGTCAGACCTTTAAAATCTCTTCCTCTTTGCTTTTGAGCACGTTTTCAATCTTTTTGATGAAGTCATCGGTGAATTGTTGAATCGCCGCTAGGGCTTTTTTATTCTCATCGGCACTAATGGCTTTGTCTTTCTCGAGCTTCTTAATTTGGTTATTGGCATCTTGGCGGATATTGCGCACCGCTACTTTTGCTTTCTCGCCCATCGCCCGTGCATCTTTGGCGATCTCCTTGCGTTGCTCGCTGGTCATGGGTGGGAAAAAGAGTTTGACATTTTGCCCGTCATTATTAGGATTCACGCCTAAATTAGCCTCTTGTAAAGCCCTCTCGATCTCTTTAAGCAAACCCTTTTCCCATGGAGTGATCGTGATGGTGGTTGCATCGTTGGCAATCACAGAAGCCACTTGGCTAAGTGGGGTGGGGGTGTTGTAATAATCGATGCGGACATGATCTAAAAGATTGATGGAAACCTTGCCACTGCGCAAGGTGGTGAAATCCTTAGATAGGGCTTGCAAACTCTTTTGCATTTGCTCTTTGGTGTGCTGGTAAATGGTATCTAGCATGGTTATCCTTTATTTTTGTGGGGTTTTATGGGGGTTGCTTAGAGTGGGCGCGCTCTCAGGGCTGATAGGGGCTTGTGGGGCTAGGGGGTTGGGGGTTTGCTGGGGGAATAAGGGGTTATCACCCAGGGGGTTTAGGGGGTTATTGGTTGGATTTTGGGGGACTAGGGGAGTAGCTTTGAGGGGGGAGTTTTTAGGGGTGCTATCTAGCACGCTGATATTATATTCTTTGTTGTAAAAATAGCCTAGAGCGATGGTATTTGCCAAAAATAAAAACCCCAAGAACATGGTTAATTTGGCCAAAAAGCTTGCCGGGCCCTTGGCCCCAAAAAGCGACTCATTGCTCCCACTATAAGCCCCTAGCCCAATGCTGGAACTCTTTTGCAACAACACCACAATGACAATCGCCACCGCCAAGACAATTTGCAAGACCAAGAACAGACCGCTCAACTCTAGTACTCCCAAAACATGATTAAATGGCTATTTTAGCAAAATTTTATTAAAATTGGGGCTTTAACAAGGGGCGGTATGTGTGGGATGGCGCGCCACTCTTTTAATCGGATGGCTCAAAGTTATGCTCTTTACTCCAGCGTGCAAAACCAAATCGTCAGCAGACTCTTAGCTGGTTTGGCGGGGCGTTTTTATGCACGGGTGTTGGATTTGGGCTGTGGGAGTGGTAATGTATTGCAACAATTACCCCATTTTAAAATCGCTGTGGGGGAGTTTGTGGGCTTGGATCGATCGGCTGAGATGTTGGAGCAACACCCTAAGCGCATGGAGGGGGTGGGGCATGTGCGCTTGGTGTGTGCGGATTTTGAACACAACACTTGGGGAACGTTTGATTTGGGCATTGCTTGTTCGTCCTTGCAGTGGGCGCACGATTTGGGGGGCGTGTGTAGGCACTTGGCGCAAAGTTGCCAGCAAGTCGCTTTGGCGATTCACACCAGTGCCAGTTTGCAAGAGGTGCATGCCTTTTTGGGCACGCATTCGCCCTTGAGGCAAAGAGAAGAGGTTTGCAACATTTTAGATCAAAGTTTTAAGGGGTTTGTAACCAAAATGTGGATGGAAAATTTTAGCCAAACTTTTAGCAAAAGAGAAGAGTTTTTAGACCAGCTCAAATTAGGGGGGTTGTTGGGTGGGGGGTTGCCCTTTAGCAAGGCCAAAGCCTTGAGGTGCAACGCCCCCTATGAATCTTTAAGCTACGAAGCCGTGTTTTTGGTGGGGGAAAAGCGGTGAAACGGGTATTTTCAGGGATACAGCCCACTGGGGGAGTGCACTTGGGGAATTATCTGGGGGCGATCAAGTATTGGGTAGATTTGCAAGATTGCTATGAGAATATTTTTTGCATTGTCAATTCCCATGCCATCACTTTGCCCCAAGACCCCGCCCTTTTAAAAGAGCAGAGCCTGCAGATGGCGGGCATGTTACTCGCCTGCGGGATTGATCCCAAGCGTTCGGCTTTGTTTGTGCAAAGCCAAATTAACGAGCATGGCGCACTCACTTGGTTATTAGATTGTGTGGCCAGCATGGGCGAACTTAGCCGCATGACCCAGTTTAAGGACAAGAGCGCACGGGCTGAGAGTGTTAGCGTGGGGTTATTTAATTATCCCGTGTTGATGGCGGCTGATATTTTGCTTTATCAGAGCGATGCTGTGCCCGTGGGGGAGGATCAAAAGCAACATTTGGAGCTAGCCCGCAATTTGGCAATCAAGTTTAACCGCGATTTTGGGGAGTGCTTTAAAGTGCCTGAGCCTTTGATCGCTAGCAGTGGGGCTAGGGTGATGGGCTTAGATGATCCGCTGGTCAAAATGAGCAAATCCCATAAGGGGGCTTTCCATGCGCTCTTTTTGCTCGATGCTCCCGATGTGATTGCCAAAAAGATCAAAAAAGCCACCACCGACTCACTAGGCACTTTGGTTTTTGACAAAGAACGCCCGGGGATTTACAATTTGTTGAGCATTTATGCCATTTTGAGCCAAAAGAGCCCTAGCCAAGTGGAATTAGAATTTGAAGGCAAGGGCTATGGGGTGTTTAAACAAGCCTTGATCGATTTATTAATCGCCACTCTAGCACCCATTCAAGAAAAATACGCCCAAATCCAAAACGATCCAGCCTATGTGCTAGGTATCCTTAAGGAAGGCTTAGAGCAAGTCCAGCCCATTGCCAAAAAAACCTACCAACGCGCCAAAAGCTTGATGGGGCTCTTGTGATTGCTTTTGTTTTAACTTTGCTTTCATCACTCGCCCTGAGTGCCACGCCCTTTATCTCTTTGGGCGATCCGGCCAAATACCAACATAACTTCACGCATTTTGATTATGCCAACCCCAACGCCCCTAAGGGCGGGACTTTAAGAAACTATGCTTTGGGGACTTTTGATAGCCTCAACCCCTTTGTGTTGAAGGGCACAAAGGCTAGCGGGCTAGAATTGGTCTATGACACTCTCTTGGTCCAAAGTTTGGATGAACCTTATGCTGAATACGCCCTAATTGCCAATGATATTCAGCTCGATCCACAAAACCGCTTTGTGATCTTTGGGATTGATCCGCACGCTCAATTTAGCGATGGGGTTAAAATCACCGCCCATGATGTCAAATACAGCTTTGATACACTCATGCAAAAGGGGAGTCCGGTTTTTAGGCAATACTATGGGGATGTGCAAGAAGCGGTAGTTTTAGATGATCGCCATGTCAAATTCAGCTTTAAAGACACCAAAAATCGCGAATTAGCTCTGATCTTAGGGCAACTCCAAATCATCCCCAAACATTTTTTTGAAAAACATGGGTTTGATAAAGACCCTTTGTTAGTGCCTGTCTCTAGCGGACCCTATGTGATTGAATCCTTTGCAGTGGGTAAGAAAATCACCTATAAGCGCAACAAACATTATTGGGCACAAAATCTCCCCGCTCAAAGGGGGCAGTATAATTTCGATCGCATCTCTTTTGACTACTATAAAGATGACTCGGTGGCGTTGCAAGCATTTTTGAGCGGGGCGTATGATTGGCGTTTTGAGAGTACCGCTAAGGTTTGGGCTAGGGGGTATGTGGGCAAGGGCATTGAGCAGGGCAGGATCATCAAAAAGCTTTTTAAACATGCCCTACCGGGTGGTATGCAAGGCTTTTTTATGAATACGCGACGAGCACTTTTTAAAGATGCGCGCGTACGCGAGGCGTTGTTTTATGCCTTTGATTTTGAATGGGCTAATCTCAACCTCTTTTTTTCCCAATACACCCGCACAAAAAGCTATTTTAGTAATTCAATCTTTGCCTCTAAGGGGCTACCAGAGGGGCAAGAGCTTAAGATTTTGGATCGCTACAAAAAGGCTTTAGAGGCTTATGACCCACGCATTTTCACCACGCCCTATTTAGTGCCCACCACTAATGGGGCGGACAAACTGGGGAGCAGTCGGCGTGAAAATCTCAAATACGCCCAAAAACTCCTAAAAGAAGCCGGTTTTGTGGTGCGCCATAACCAGCTCATTGATCCCAAGACTCAAAAACCCTTTATCTTTAGTATCTTACTCAATAACCAAGCTTTTGAACGCTTAGCCCTTGCCTACGCTAAAAATCTAAAGGTTTTGGGGATCACCATGCAGATCCAAAAGGTGGATTTGAGCCAATACACCAACCGGGTGAAAAAGTTTGACTATGACATGATCGTGGGGAATATCGGGCAGTCTTTGTTTCCGGGCAATGAACAACGCTACTACTGGGGGAGTGCCAGTGCCAAGCAAAATGGGAGCCGTAACTACGCAGGCATTGCTAACCCTATCATTGATGATCTGATTTCTCTAGTGATTAGTGCCAAAGATCGCACGAATCAAATTGCTGCCGTGCGGGCATTGGATCGCGTGTTGTTGTGGGGGTTTTATGTGATCCCGCATTTCCATTCCTCCAACTTTAGAATCGCCTACTGGGATAAAATTGGCATGTTAGCTAGCCCACCCTATGGATTCTCGCCCTATTTGTGGTGGGATCGAGAGCTTAAAGGTCCTTGATGTTTGCCTATATCCTCAAACGCCTTTTGCTCATTATTCCCACTTTGTGGGGCATCATCACGCTCAATTTTTTCATTATCCAAAGCGCGCCGGGCGGACCAGTCGAGCAGATGGTGGCTAAGATCAGCAATGCTGGCAACCAAGAGAGCAACAACACCTCGTTAAAACAGGTCAATGAGAGTGCCTACAAGGGCGCACAAGGGCTAGATAGCGCGCTGTATGCAGAGCTCACTAAGCTTTATGGCTTTGATAAACCCTTGTGGGAGCGCTATGTAACCATGCTCAAAAAATACTTCTTGTTTGATTTTGGGCAGAGTTTTTACCGCCAAATCAGCGTGATTGACTTGATAAAAGAAAAATTGCCCGTTTCGATCTCGCTAGGATTTTTCAGTACGCTATTAATTTACCTCATCTCCATTCCGCTAGGCATTTACAAGGCAAGGCATAACAACTCTAACTTTGACATTGCCAGCTCTGTGGCGGTGGTGGTCGCCAATGCCATCCCCTCCTTTTTATTTGCCATTATTCTGATTGTGCTCTTTGCTTCGGGCACTTATTGGCAGATTTTCCCGCTAAAGGGTTTGGTGAGCGATAATTTTGCAGATTTAGGCACGCTAGGTAAGATCAAAGATTATCTTTGGCATATCAGCTTGCCCGTTTTGTGCATGAGCATTGGGGGGTTTGCCACACTCACTCTATTAGTTAAAAATTCCTTTTTAGATGAGATGGGTAAGCTCTATTTGATCAGCGCGCGCGCTAAGGGAGCCAGTGAGGGGCGTATTTTTTATGGACATGTGTTTCGCAATGCGATGCTCTTAGTGATTGCGGGCTTTCCCAGTGCCTTTTTGGGCGTATTTTTTAGTGGGAGCTTGCTCATTGAGATCATTTTTAGCTTGGATGGGCTGGGTCTGTTAGGCTTTGATAGCATCGTCAATCGAGATTATCCAGTGGTCTTTGGATCGCTTTATATTTTTACTTTACTAGGTTTGGTGATTAATTTGGTGAGCGACTTGACTTATAGTCTTGTCGATCCGCGAATTGATTTTGACCGCCGTTAAAAGAAAGGGTTATGATGATGGGTTTAAAATCTAGCGTGCGTTTATATGGGTATGCGTTGTTGGTGTTATTGGTTTGTTTGGGCGTGTATGTGGGGGCGTTTATGCTGGCTGTGCGCTCCCATGGGAATTTTAATTTAGAACGCACCCTCCACGCTCTCCAAGAACAAAAGCCCCCCCTAGAACACAGCACCCAAGCCCCCCCCAAGCAAACCCCACCCAGCCCACCAGAAACTAAAGAAATCCCAAACACCCAAGCCACACCCCCAGCCCAGATAGCCCCCCAAACAGCACAAGAAGACCCCACCCCCCAAACTCCAAAACCCCTAGAAGCCCCTAAGCAGACTCAAGACTCCCCACCTCCCCAAATCTTTACCGTGAGTTTTAATGTGGTGAATGTGCGCGCACACCCTAACACGCAATCGCGCATCGTGGAAAAAATTTTCAAGGGGCAAGAGGTGCAAGTGCTAGAGATCAAGGAGGGTTGGGCGCGGATCAAAAAAGGCTGGGTGTTCTTGCACTTGCTCAAAAAGAGTTCTGAATGAAGCTTTTTGGGGTCTTTGGCAACCCAATTGCCCATTCTAAATCTCCCCTACTACACAATGCCACATTTTTAGCCCTAGAGCAGACTTTGGGCTTTAAGGGCAATTACCAACGCATTTTAATAACAAATGGCAATCTATTGGGGCAAACATTTTTAGAATTAGGGCTACAAGGGGCTAATATCACCTCCCCCTTTAAGCAGATAGCTTTCAGCTTAAGCGATGTGATCAAGGGACCCGCGCAAAACTTAGGGGCGATCAACACTTGGGTGTTTGAAAAAGGCAAGCTTGTGGGCTATAACACCGACATAGAGGGCTTTTATCTCCCCCTAAAAGAGCCTTTGAAGACCCTAAACAAATCCCCCGCCCAAATTACTGCCCTTATCTTAGGAGCTGGGGGGAGCGCGCGTGCGGTGGCGTGTGCTCTGTGCTCTGTAGGCATTTCTATTAGCGTGCTTAATCGCAGTCTAGCTAAACTGGACTTTTTCAAGGCCCAAGACATGCCATGTTTTACCCCCCACAATTTTAAACCTCAAAGCTACGATCTCATCATCAACACCACCACCGCCGGGTTTATGGATAATTCCTTGCCCCTAGACTCCGCACTTTTAACCCCACTCTTCAAACAAGCCCACATTGCCTACGATCTGATCTACCATAAATCCACACCCTTTTTGCAACTAGCGCGCCAACATGGCTTAATCACCCTAGATGGGAAAGCCATGCTTATCACCCAAGCCGCCTTGAGTTTTGCGCTCTTTTGCCACCACCAAGTGCCATTGGATCAAATTTTAAAAGCCATGTGGGGTGTCCTCAAATAACCTAATCATCTGATTCCTAAGTTGGGTGTGTTACTAAAAGTAATCTGATCTCCACCCACGCTCTAATAAAGTTGTGATTAACCAAAACTTAGGTGTCTTGTGCAATACTCCGAGAAATTTGGAGGTGACCATGCAAGAGGTCCATATCTATAGCGCAAAGCGAAGCCCTATTGGCTCATTTAATGGGAGTTTGTCTAGCGTGCCGGCCACAACTTTGGGGAGTGTGGTGGGCGCACAAGCCCTGAAGGCTAGCGGATTTGATCCTAGTCTGGTAGATACCTGCATTGTGGGCAATGTGATCAGTGCCGGGCTCAAGCAAGCCCCTGCTAGACAGGTCGCCCTGAACGCCAATTTGCCCAAATCTGTGGGTTGCTTTCTGATCAACGAAGCCTGCGGGTCGGGTCTAAGAGCGGTGATGTTGGGCGCAGATAGCATCGCCTTAGGGCGGGCTCAAGTGGCTTTAGTGGGGGGGATTGAAAACATGAGTTTGGCTCCCCATTTGCTCATGGGCAGCAGGGGGGGCTTTAAAATGGGGGATACAAAATTAGAAGACAGTTTGTTTAAAGATGGTTTGTTAGACGCCTACCAACACGCCTTAATGGGGGATTTTGCCGAAGGGTGCGCTAAAAACCACCGCTTGAGTCGTGAAGAGCAAGACGCTTTTGCCAAGCATAGCTATGAAAAAGCCCTTAAGGCACTTGAAACTAAGGCTTTTGATTCTGAAATCGTGCCCATTAGCGTTAAGAGCAAAAAGGGGGAGGTGCTGGTGAGCCTAGATGAGGAGCCAGGCAAGGTGGATTTTGCCAAGGGGTTAAAACTCAAACCGGCCTTTGATAAAGAGGGCACCATCACCGCCTTTAATGCGAGCAAGATTAGCGATGGGGCGAGCATGCTAGTCATTGCTAGCCAGGAGCTAGCCAAAGACACTTCTGCCAAATCCTTAGCCAAGATTGTAGATTACAATTCATTTAGCCATGATCCCCATCTCTTCCCCATTGCCCCCGCCCCAGCCATTCAAAAGCTTTTAGAGAAAAACCACAAACAAGCTAGCGACATTGATCTCTATGAGATCAGCGAGGCCTTTGCAGTGGTGGGGATTTTAACCCAAAGGGAGCTAGGGCTCAAGGACGCACAGGTCAATGTGCATGGCGGGGCGATCGCTTTGGGCCATCCTATTGGGGCTAGTGGGGCGCGTATTCTGACTACTTTAGTGCATGCCCTCCATACCCATGACAAACACTTGGGCGTGGCGTGTCTGTGCGTGGGCGGGGGCGAGGCGGTGGCCATGCTCATTGAGCGACTTTAAAAGAAGGGAAATGCATGAATAAGGTAGTGGGCAGTATTGAGGAGGCCATTGCGGGCGTGCAAGATGGCATGACCATCATGTTTGGGGGCTTTGGGCTGTGTGGCATTCCAGAAAACGCCATTTTAGCCCTCAGCAAAAGCGGGGTGAAAAACATCACCTGCATTTCTAATAACCCCGGGGTGGATGATTTTGGGCTGGGTCTGTTGGTCAAAAACAAGCAGATCAAAAAGATGATCGCTAGTTATGTGGGCGAAAACGCCACCTTTGAGCAACAATTCTTGGCCGGCGAAGTAGAAGTAGAATTTAATCCCCAAGGCACTTTGGCCGAGCGCATTAGAGCGGGGGGGGCGGGCATCCCGGGCTTTTATACCCCCACCGGGGTGGGCACCATCATCGCTGAGGGTAAGGAGCATAAAGAGTTTAACGGGCGCACTTATATTTTAGAAACCGCGCTCAAAGCGGATTTCGCCTTCATCAAAGCCCAAAAGGCGGATTCGTATGGCAATCTCATCTTCAATAAAACCGCCATGAATTTTAACCCCATGATGGCCAAAGCGGCCAAAGTGAGCGTGGTAGAGGTAGAAGAGATTGTAGAAATGGGCGCGCTAGATCCCAATTTCATCCATGTCCCCGGGGTGTATGTGGATCGCATTTTCAAGGGGAACTTTGAAAAGCGTATCGAACAACTCACCCTCAAAAAAGCATAGGAGCGAACATGGAAGCAGGCTGGAGTCGCGAGCAAATGGCGCAAAAAGCGGTAGAGGACATTAAAGACGGGTATTCTATCAATCTGGGCATTGGGATCCCTACTTTGGTGGCTGATTTCATCCCTAAGAATATCCGCGTGATGTTGCAAAGTGAAAATGGGATGCTTGGCATGGGGCCTTTTCCTACGCAAGAACAAGTTGATGCGGATTTGATCAACGCGGGCAAACAGACGATCACACAGGGCATGGGGGCGAGCTATTTTAGCTCGGCCGAGAGCTTTGCGATGATTAGGGGTCAGCACATTGACTTGACCATTCTAGGGGCGATGGAGGTCTCTGCACAAGGGGACTTGGCTAGCTGGATGGTGCCGGGCAAACTGGTTAAAGGCATGGGCGGGGCGATGGATCTGGTGGCGAGCGCGAAAAAAGTCATTGTGCTGATGCAACACACCGATAAAAAAGGTAATTGTAAGTTAGTTAAAGAGTGCTCATTGCCCCTAACAGGGCCTAAATGCGTCTCTAAGGTGATCACCAATTTAGGGGTGTTTGCCATTAAGGAAGGGAAGTTTATCCCCATAGAGTTGGCTCCGGGTGTAAATCATGCCCCACTCCCATAAATTTTAAGAAAGGACAATAATGAAGTATCTAGTCAATTTGGACAATGGCGGGACTCTCACAGACATTTGTGTGGTGCGTGGTTCAGAGGTGAGTTACACCAAGACTCTCACAACTCCGGTAGATCTGTCCGAGTGCTTTTTTAAAGGCATTACGCAAGCCAGCGAGGAGATTTATGGCAAGGATAGCTTGGCTAAGTTGTTGCACAACACCGATCTCATCCGCTACTCTTCCACGCAAGGGACAAATGCCCTAGTAGAACGCAAGGGACCCAAGTTGGGGCTTATTACCGATAACCACCAATTAGAAACAAACCTAACCGCCACGAAAAACCAACAAGATTTATTTAGCAGTTTGGTAGGCGATCGTCTATTTTTGTTAAACCATGTCAATGACGAGGGGATGGAGAGTGAGCTTGTTGCCGCTGTCAATACCTTGACCAACAAGGGAGCTGAACGGCTGGTGGTGGCCATCAAGGACCAGGAAGAGGAAAAATCTTTTAAACACACATTCTTGCTCCAATTCCCTAGACATTTGCTAGGCTCTGTGCCCGTGCTCTTTTCTTGGGAATTTACCCATGACACGAGTCGCACTAGGCGCATTTGGTCGGCCTTGCTCAATAGCTTTTTACACCCGACTATGGAGCGCTTTTTATACTCTGCCGAGCACCGCCTCAAAGCCCATAAAGTGAAAAACCCCTTGCTCATTTACCGCAATGACGGGGCTTCTTCGCGAGTGGCTAAATCTGTCGCGCTCAAAACCTACTCTTCGGGCCCTAGGGGGGGGATTGAGGGCACTAAGGCTTTAGCTAAAGCCTATGGCTTTAACCATGTCTTGATGGTGGATGTGGGGGGCACGACTTCAGATGTGGGCGAAGTGTATCAGCATAAGATCAAAACCGAGAGGCGCGGGTCTGTGGAGGGGATTCAAATTTCCTTTGAACTCAGCGATGTGAAATCTTTTGGCGTGGGCGGGGGTTCGATCTTGCGTGTAGATGATAGGGGTGTTATTACCGTGGGCCCAGATAGCGTGGGGGCCGCTCCCGGGCCAGCCTGCTTTGGCTTTGGGGGCACAGAAGCGACTATGACCGATATAAACGTGGCTCTGGGTATCATCGATCCAGACACCTATTTGAATGGGCAACAAAAACTAGACAAACAACGCGCCATTCAGGTGATCACCGAGAAAATTGCTAAGCCTTTGGGTGTGAGTTTGGAAAAAGCCCTTTTTGCCACCCAAGAAGCCTACGCCCAAAAATTAGCCACATGCCTGAGTGCACATGTGCAAAAAGACACGGTGTTAGCTGCCTTTGGGGGCGGGGGACCTATGAGCGCGTGCTTGGCCGCGCGCAAAGCGGGGATCAAGCGCGTGATCGTGCCCAAACTCGCCGCGGTGTTTTCGGCTTATGGAATCAGCTTTTCAGATGTGGCGCAAACTTTTGAGCGCGACATCACCGGTTTGAACAAGTCTGAAATTGAGGCGATTCAAGCCCAAATGCATGAGCAAGCAAGACGACACATGTTCCAAGAGGGTTATAATTGGAGCGAATGCAAACACGAATGGAAAGTGGTGGTAGAAAATGCCGATGGGTCTGAAGATCATGTTACTCACCTAGATGACACCGCCCAAATCAATGTGGATCAAAAGCGCATTTTGGCTTACCATGTGCGCTATGAACTCTCCCACCCTAGCTTACGCGCCAGTTTGCCTAACCCCAAGATGCATGCTAAAATGAATGGTAGTCGTGAGGTGTTACAAGAGGGGGGGAAACACCCAACCCCCATAGTGATCTTACTAGAGCAACAGGCTGGCGCACACATGGAGGGTCCAGCCATTGTGGAGGGTCCCTATTTCACCACAAGAGTGCCTGAGGGGTGGGGCTTACTTGTAACCGACAATGGTGATTTAATCTTAGAAGACAAAGCTTAAGGAGTAAAACATGCGCGTTCCAATGACCGAGTATTTGATGATTGATCTAAACAGCGAGAGGTGGCTGTGCCGTGTGTGTGGGCATGACTTTGGGGATGCTCGGGACACTTACAAAAAGGGCACGCTGATCTACGATCGCAACCCGGAGGAGATTCACCCCCCCATCTTAGACCCCAAACGCTACCAATACACCTTTTCTCCCGATCCCAAATTCTGCCGGATCTATGAATACTACTGCCCCACCTGCGGGACTCAGATTGAAACCGAGTATGTCCCCCCCCACTACCCCCCCACCATTGACATGCTTTGGGACATTGACGACCTCAAAAGGCGTTGGGAAGAAATTGGGAAGGATCCCGAAACTTCCATCCATTATGGACCGGGCGAGAACGCCCAAGCCGATTTGCGCGCCAAGTTTGATAAAAAGTAAGGAGCTGGCATGAAACGCATTTCTGTAGACATTGGCGGGACTTTCACGGATTGTTTCTTTGCGTGGGATGGGACTTATATTGAATCCAAATCCCTAACCACCCACCATAATTTGTCTTTGGGCTTTAACTCTGCTTTAGATAACGCTTGTAAAATGGCTGGGCTCACTAGAGAACAAGTGCTTAAAGAAGTGGATAGCGTGCGTTATGCGACCACTTTGGGCACAAATGCTTTGATTGAGGGCAAAGGTCCTAGAGTGGGCGCGATTGTTACGCATGGCTTTGAGGACACCATCCACCTATCAAGGGGTAAGGGCTATGGAGAGGGCTTGGATGTTACCGAACAGGGCAATATGCCCAACGCCCAGCGCCCTGACCCCATCGTGCCTAGACGCATGGTGCGCTCGGTTAAAGAGCGTGTGGATAGCGTGGGCGAGATTCTAGTGCCCTTGCAAAAAGAAGATGTTAGAAAGCAGGTGCGCGACTTGGTGGATAATGGGGCGCAAGCCATTGTGGTCGCGCTCACCAATGCTACTGAGAACCCCAGCCATGAGCAACTGGTGCTAGAGACCATCCTAGAGGAATACCCCGCCCACGAATTGGGGGCGATCCCGGTGATTTTGAGCTCGCAGGTTTCCGGGCGTAAGGGCGAATATGTACGCGCCAACACCACTATCATTGACGCGTTTTTGTATGAAATCATGTTCCATGCCCTAAGCCAGCTGAGCTCCAACCTGCGCGATAGCGGGTATGGCAAGCCCATGCTGGTGATTCACAATAGCGGGGGGATGGCACAGAGCAACTCCACCGATAGCTTGCAAACCATCCACTCCGGACCAGTGAGTGGGGTGAGCGCCTCCCAGCACCTTTCAGAGACCACAGATATTGGTAATGTGGTGTGTATGGACATGGGCGGGACTTCCTTTGACATTGGGATTTTGCCCAAAGGGGGAGTGAAGCACTACGACTTCCAGCCCGTGATTTGCCGTTGGCTAGTAACTCTGCCCATGATTCACCTCAACACTCTAGGGGCAGGGGGAGGATCGATTGCCACTTACGATCGCATCCACCAAGCCGTGAAAGTGGGTCCAGAAAGTGCGGGTTCAGATCCGGGGCCTGCATGTTATGATCGAGGCGGGCTCAATCCCACGGTTACCGATGCAGACTTGCTTTTGGGCTATTTGGATCCAGAGAATTATGCTAATGGGGTCATCAAGCTCAACCCTAAGCGATCTAAATTTGTCATTGAGGACAAGCTTTGCGATGCGCTGGATTTAGATGTCATTGAGGTGGCTAAGGTCATCAAGCGCACCGTGGATGAACAAATGGCAATTGGCATTGAAATGGAGCTTAGAAAGAATGGGGGCAATGTGGATGAATTTACCATGGTGGCTTATGGGGGCAATGGGCCCTTGCATGCCTGTGGAATTGCCTACCATGCGGGCATCAATAAGATTCTTTTCCCTCCCTTTGCCTCCGTCTTTTCGGCATTGGGGGCGGGCAATATGAAACCCTTGCATATCCATGAGAGGAGCGGTTATATCGTGCTTTACGAGCCCATTGAGCGCAAACTCTTTGATGAATACGAGCGCATGAACGAGTACATTGAGGAACTAGAAAGACGGGGTAAGGAGGACTTGCGCCGTCAGGGCTATGACATCTCTGGCGTGCAACACCGCTTAGAGCATGGATATGCGCTATGGCAACCAACGCGTTACGACCTCTGTGGTGCTAGACATCAACCGCTTTAACCATGTGGGCGATGTCTTGCGCGCGATTCGCACCTTCTCAGATGTCTATGCTAAACGCTATGGCAAGGGAGTGGAGGCTCCCGAGGCGGGCGTGCGCGTGCAAACCGTGCGCGTGGCGACCTTCATTGAAACCGATGTGGTGCATTTTAAAGAACTCTACACCGATCACAAGCGCACAATTCCTAGTGCTAAGAGCCACCGCAAGGTGTATTTCGTGGATGAGAAAGAGCCCATTGAAACCCCCATTTATGATGAAAGCGTGTTGAACGCCAATTATGTCATCCACGGCCCTGCCATCATCACCACCAAAAGCACCACCTATTTAATTGAGAAAAACTGGCGTGTGGAACCCACACCTCAAGGTGCTGCTTGGCTTTTAAAAGACGGAGTAGATTCTAAATAAGGAGAGAACATGCAAAACCAAGGAACCCATGTAGAAGCCCACAAACACCCCCATGCCCACAGCCACCATGGCGGGCACACCCATAAAAAAGAATTGAGTGCCGAAGAACAGGCATGGGTGGATGATTTTATGAATGAAACCACGCTGTTTTTAGGTCCTGATCCAGCGATCATGCGTCACCACTCCATTGCAAAGCGCACCCCCCTAGAAGATGAAGTGCTTAAAAAAGGGGGCAATCCCTTGCTTTACGATCGGATTCGCCGTCGCCTCAGTGGCTCTTTAGATGAAGCCTTTGAGATGTGTGAGAGCATGGGGGCAGCCCCGGGGGCCAAGTGGGCGGATTTATCCGTAGCGGTCTATACAGCAAGCGGGGATGTGTGCTACATGTCTAATCGCGGGGTGATCGCCTTTGCGGCTGTCTTGCACCACCCCATCCGCTATATCATGAAATATTGGAAAGACGAACCAACCGTGGGCATCCACGAGGGCGATGGCTTTTTCCACAATGACGCGCGCTTTGGGTGCGTGCACAACACGGATCAATCCATGCTCACCCCGGTGATTAGAAATGGTGAGATCATCGCTTGGGTGGGCGCGACCATTCACGAGGGCGAAAATGGGGCGTGTGAGCCCGGGGGGATGCCTTCAGGCTCAGAAACCCCCTTTGATGATGGTCTGCGCGGGAGTCCGATGAAGATCGTCGAGCGGGGCAAATTGCGCCGCGACTTGCTCACCTTTTTGCAGCACTCCACGCGCGATCCAAAGCTGATGCTGGCTGACATTAAGGTCAAAATGGGGGCGGTGCGCCGAGTCATGGACATTGTGGATCGCATGATCGATGAATACGGAATTGACGCTTTCGTAGGGGCAATCCGCATGACTGTGGAGGATGTGGAAAATGAAGTGCGCCGGCGCATCGCTGCTATGCCCGATGGCATGGTTACAGTCGAGCAATTTGTCGACTCTACCCTCAAAGAGAACATTCTCATCAAATTTGCTTGCAAGATTACGGTCAAGGGCGATCATATGACCGTGGATTTAAGAGGCTCGGGCAAAGAGATCATCAACCGCGCCATCAATTCGCCCCTAGCTTCTACCAAGGCCTTTTTCGCCCAAGCGATCTTAAACCACTGGTGGCCCGACTTGCCCCGCTCCACAGGCGCGCTCTCTCCCATTGAGATCATCTCAGATGAAGGCACTTGGGGGGATTGTTCTTATGACGCGCCCAATGGGCAAAACTTGCAAGCTTCTTTTAGGGCGTTTAGCGCTCTGCAAATCGCTTATGCTAAATTGCAATTCTCCATGCACACCAAGTACGCCAATGTCCTAGCCCCTTGGTTTAACCAAATCAACGACTTTTTATGGGGCGGGGAAACCCAACATGGCGAACAGGTGGGCAATCTCTGCGCGGATTTGAATGGCATGGGCGGGGGGGCAAAAGCCTTTAGAGATGGCGAAGACGCGGTTGCGCCCCTATTTTGCGCGATGGCAGACATTGGCGAACAAGAGGTGATGGAAGAAGAAGTGCCCTTTTTGCAATTAGTCAGCAAGCGCGTGGTGCGCGATAACCAAGGCTTTGGCAAGTACCGCGGAGGGATGGGCTATGAGATGATCGTAGCTGCGCGCAACACCCCGGAATGGGGCTTTATGACCGTAACCTCTGGGGCGAAGTTTTCTAGTGTCCCCGGACTCTTTGGGGGCTATGGGTGTGCGACTTACCCCCTAGCGATGGTCAAGGGGATCAACATCTTTGAGATCATCAAAAAGAACCCTGAAGAGTTTGATCTCTCGATGGAGCGCGTGATGAATGAACGCCCCTTTAAGGGCGGGGTTTATACCACTTACCACATGGGCTTGCAATTTGACCGCTCCCAAGAGGGCGAGTTGTATATGATTGCCCAAGGCTGTGGGGGCGGTTATGGGGATGTGCTGGAGCGCGACCCCGAGCTGGTCATGGAGGATTTGCAAATTGGGCGCATCTCTGAACATGTCGCCTCCAACATCTATAAGGTGGTGTGGGATAAAGAAACCTTTGTGGTGGATGAGGAAGCCACCGCCAAGTTGCGCGCCAATGAGCGCAAAGCCCGCCTCAAAAGAGGCTTGCCCTATGATGAGTTTGTCAAAAAGCATGTCAAGGACGAGCCACCCAAAGACCTTTACTATTATGGCTCTTGGGGCGAGGAAAACCCTGAGGAGTTGATCGCCACCGTGTGGGATCACCATGGCCCCAAACGAGTCAAAGGCAAACTCAAAGACATTCCGTTGGTGGTGATGCCCAACCGCCATGTGGTCAAGATCGCCCAGCTAGAAAAACGCGTGGAGGAATTAGAGATCAAGTACGAGGGTGGCATTAGACCTAAGTTGGTGTGAGATCAGAGAGGGGGAATTTTTGCTATAATCCCGCATTCTATCCAAAGGCAGAACATGTTGAATTCCCTCAAGGCTATCTTAAATAACCCCAATCCTACACAAACCAAGATCATCATGGATGCGCGGGCTTACGCCCACAAGGTGTTGATGCAAAACAAACCTTATCCATGGCATGACGCTACGCTGTACAGCAACTACATGAAGCAGGTGCATTCCTTGTTGCAAGCCGACGTGTTAGTGTTGCGCTTTGATAAAATGCTTGAAGAAGAGTTGAAAAATAACCGTGATTTGGTCGCCAAAATGGGCGAAAAACAACGCAGTGGTTATGCTTTAAAAGTTTTCATGGCAGATGAGGGACTCAAAGAGATCACCAGCTCCCTCATCAATACCGCCACAAACACCTTACATATCAGCATCATGACCCAACTCCCCTCTCCCTTAGCTTTGTTGCAAATGACGGCACGGGCAGTGGGCAAAGATCAGGATTTTGACGATGACTTGATTGAGAATGCCGGGATTTATTATGCCGACTGGTTGCGGTCCTATAAAGACTCTAAGGTAACAGGATTGCTCTTTGATGAGCGCGATCACACCCTTAAGCCCCAACACTACCAGCCTATCATTAACACCGCTAGTAACTATGATTGGGTAGTGGGCTTTAGGCGTGCCAGCGTGCTAGAGTTTATGGGTTATACCCAGTCCATCCCCATCTTAGATTCTACATTCTGGCTTGGAGAAGAGAGTGCTCCCTCCCCAGCCCCTCTCTTTTTTACAGAAATCCATCAGGATGCCACGCCTGAAAAGGTGCTTGAAAAACTCCATCAATTTTAATGTGTTTGGGTAGTTAAGCTAAAGGATTAGCCAAGAACTTTAGTTGGCAATCTGATTATGGAGTTGTGTGTTGTTTGGGGCTAAAGTCTTCACTCTCCACCACTAAGGCATTGTCATTAGAATATAGTCTAGTTGTGCGCCAATACTCTCTCTAGGCGCAATCACCACCCCTCTTAGCGTGTTGTTGATTTTGCTAACATCTCCCTTACAATACTCTAATTTCTCTTGGATACTCTCTAGGCTTTTTAACGTGTTGCTAGTTTCTGTGGTGCTTGAGCCCCCCTTTAAGCCCCTCTAAGAGTTGCTTAAAGCCTGCTTCTTGCTCTTGGGCTTTGGTGTAAATCCACTTGGCTTGATTTTTAAGTTCTGGGATACTTAAGGGGCTTGTTTGAGGGGTTGTGCTAAAATCGTCCTGGTTGGGTAAGAGAACATCATCGGCCTTTGGTTGCTCTGACACCGACTTACCCGTAAAGCTCGCATCGTCTCTGGTCTGCGCGCTCTCCAACGCTGTAAATCCCTCCTTGCTTCTTCTGTCTCTAAAACTTGTGAGAACAAACTTGTTATTCTCCCTCTCTTGCCCCAAACAACCACATCTGTAGGCGTAACAAGCTTGATTTTATTTTCTAATTCTTTGTAAAACTTCGCTTCTTGCACTATTCTAGGCAAATCATGGATAGACTCTAAAGCCTGTTGCTCTCCGTATTGCTGTGTCCTTCTCTCTAGGATGTGCGCTAGTCCTTTTTTAGAATCCCCCACACCAAATCAATATGAGAACTTTTAAATCCTCCACAACCCGCATGTGGCTAAATTGCCAAGCATGAAGCTCTTTGTAGGTTTCGCTAATGTGTAGAGTCTTACCACTTTCTAGGGGCTTGCTATAGTGTATTTCATCACCAAAAATGGTGCGTTTGGCTGTAGATAAGTGGCTGGTATAGTTGAGCACTTTCTTTAAATAAAGCCATTGTCCATGGCATTTTTAAGTTAAGAAACTCTGATTTGGCGTTGCAAGTTAAGGACATCAAAAATGGCAATGCGCACTAAGGGTTCCTCCACTAGGTGATGACTCATCGGGAGGTAATCCAACCCTTAATCTCTCTAATCAACGTTTTGGTGGCGTTGTCAAAGTCCCCTCTTTGGACTAGATGGTTGAGTTGCATTTTAAAGTCCTGCAATTTAAAGTGACTTTGATGTGGTATCTTAAAGCAACAGCTGGACAAAAGAGAGACAAAATACACTCCTCCTATGTTATGATCTAATAAACAATTAAAAGAGTTAACATGAACCTGTTTATCTTGAACGCTCCCTACTCCATGAGTCTTGAACAAGCACAAGCGGTCAATGTCTTAGCAACAAGCATAAAGCAAGGGGCGCGTTATCAAACTTTGATCGGGGTTACGGGTTCGGGCAAGACCTTTAGCATGGCGAATTTGATCGCGCGCTTGCAAATGCCCACTTTGATCATGAGCCATAATAAAACCCTCTGCGCCCAGCTTTATAGCGAGTTCAAAGGCTTCTTCCCTAAAAACCATGTAGAATACTTTATCTCTCACTTTGATTATTACCAGCCCGAGTCCTACATCCCTAGACGCGATCTATTCATAGAAAAAGACAGCTCCATCAATGAGGATTTAGAACGCCTGCGCTTGAGCGCGGTCACTTCGCTATTAAGCTATGATGATGTGATTGTGGTCGCTAGCGTGTCGGCTAATTATGGGCTGGGCAACCCGGGAGAGTATTTGAGCATGCTAGAAAAAATCCAAGTGGGGCAAGTGCGCCCTTATAAGCAATTCTTGCTCAAACTGGTAGAAATGGGTTATAGTCGCCAAGACATCTTAGAGCGGGGCAAGTTTAGGGCGGTGGGGGAGTGCGTGGATATTTTCCCCGCTTACAATGATGAAAACTTTATCCGTGTAGAATTTTTTGGCGATGAGATCGAGCGCATCACTAGCATGGACGCGTTAGAAAACACCCCCTTAAAGCAACTAGACTCTTACCCCCTCTATGCAGCAAACGCCTTTATTGTGAGCCCGGAGCGTTTGCAACAAGCCATTAAAGACATTGAGCAAGAATTGCAAGCGCGCCTAAGCTTTTTCAAACAAGCCCAAAAGCCCCTAGAGTATGAGCGCCTCAAAACCCGTACTGAATTTGATTTAGAAATGATTAGTGCCACAGGCATTTGTAAGGGCATTGAGAATTACGCGCGCCACTTCACGGGCAAACAAGAGGGGGAGACCCCCTATACCCTCATGGATTACTTCGCCCAAAAGCAACGCCCCTTTTTGGTGATCGTAGATGAGTCGCATGTGAGTCTGCCCCAATTTAGGGGGATGTATGCGGGGGACTTGAGCCGTAAGCAGGTCTTGGTAGATTATGGCTTTAGATTGCCTTGCGCGCTGGATAATCGCCCCCTTCAATACGAGGAGTTTATCGCCAAACCCCCCCATTTTCTCTTTGTCTCAGCCACCCCCAACCCCCTAGAATTAGAACTCTCACAAGGTCATATCGCTGAACAGATTATCCGCCCCACCGGGTTACTAGACCCCGAATACGAAGTGCGCCCTATTGCTAACCAAGTGCGGGATTTATACGAAACTATTAAAGAGGTGGTGGCTAGAAAGGAGCGCGTGTTAGTTACTACCTTGACTAAGCGCATGGCAGAGGAGTTGTGCAAGCACTATTTAGAATGGGGCTTGAGGGTGCAGTATCTGCATAGCGATATTGATGCCATTGAGCGCAACCATTTGATTAGAGAGCTTAGATTAGGGGTTTTTGATGTGCTCATTGGGATCAACTTGTTAAGAGAGGGGTTAGACTTGCCTGAAGTGTCCTTAGTGGCGATCTTGGACGCGGACAAAGAAGGCTTTTTGCGCAGTGAAACCAGCTTAATTCAGACAATGGGGCGCGCCGCACGGCATGTACATGGCAAGGTGATCTTTTATGCAGACAAGATCACAGCAAGCATGCAAAGGGCGATGCAAATTAGCGATGAGAGACGGGCTAAACAAAAAGCCTTTAATGCAGAACATGGCATTGAGCCTAAAAGTGTGCAAAGGCATGTGGAAGAGGAGTTGATCGATAGCCTGCCTGCCAAACCCAAACGCTCCAAAGCCCTAGAAAAAATGCCTAAGAGCGAAAAGGATCGCTTGATCAAAACTTTAAGAGCGCAAATGCAACAACGCGCTAAAGTGCTGGACTTTGAAGAGGCGGCAAGATTGCGCGATGAGATCGCACGGATTAGAGGGTTGTAGTGTGGTGAAAAAATTCTAGCAAAGTTTTGTGCAAAATCCCCGCACTTCTTTATCTAAAGCTAAAATGTCCTCAAGAGTGCTTAAGCTTTGTGTGTCTCTCTCAAAATGCTCCAAGGCTTGGAACATGAGGTTAGCCATTTGTCCAAAAGCGATCTTTTTTGCCCTAAAGGCTTGCAAGGTGGCTTCATTGCTGGCATTGAGCACTACACCTAGTTTAGGGCGTACTAAAAGCGTGTCTTTGAGTGCCCATAGAGGGTAGCGCGCTGTGTCAATGGGCTCAAAGCTAAGTGGGGGCAGACTGAGTAAGTCTAGGGGCTCAATTAGAGGAGTTTGGCAAGCTAAAGAGGGCATGAGCGCATGGGCGATGGGTAGTTGCATGTTGGGGCTAGAGAGTTGGGCATGCACGCTGTGATCTTTAAAGCAAATGAGAGCATGCACGCTGGAGGTGCGCTCAATGCAAGCATCGATGTTAGTCAGTCCAAAAAGCCAATGCGCCTCCAGCACTTCAAAAAGCTTATTGACCATGTTGGCCGAATTGATCGTGATGGGCGCGCCCATTTGCCAATTAGGGTGTTGCAAGACCTTTTCTAGGCTTTGATACGGGATATCAGCAAGGGGCACATCACGCAAAGCCCCCCCGCTGGCGGTTAAATACAGCATTTGGACATGCTCTAAGGGGTGTTTTTGCAACAACGCCCACAAGCCAAAATGCTCGCTATCGATGGGTAAAATCTGTTTGGTGTCTAAAAGCCAGCCTGCCACCACTAAGGACTCTTTATTGGCGAGGGCTAGTTTTTTGTGGTGTTGCAACGCACTTAGAGTGGGGGCTAACCCCCCAAAGCCTACGATTGCATTTAATACAAGGCTTGCTTGGGAGCAAGCGATCATTTCACAAATCCCTTGAGGGCCTACAAAGACCTCAACTCCTTGAGGCACTTGCAATAAAGATCGATCATGTGGATCTAAAATCGCCACTTGGCTAGGTTGGTGGGTTTTGATTTGGGCGTTTAAAAGGGGTATGTTACGCCCCGCACTCAAGCCCTCGATCTTAAGGTTAAGGCGTTGCGCCACTTGGAGGGCTTGCACGCCAATAGAACCCGTGCTCCCTAAAATTAGCATAGAGGACATCTGTTGGTCAAAATAACAACAAAAAGTGTAAGGACATCGCTCCAAAGAGCATGGCATCAAAACGATCCAACATGCCACCGTGCCCGGGTAAAATATGCCCACTATCCTTCACGCCCACCCGCCTTTTTAAATAACTCTCATATAAATCGCCCAAAATAGAACTCAGAGCCGTGAGCGCGCTAATGCCCAGTGCGGGTAAAAATTTCCCACTCTCTACACTCTCGATGCCCACAATCCCCCCAATCAAACTAGAGAAAACAAATCCAATCAAAGCCCCCTCCAGACTTTTATTGGGTGAAGCCGCACTTAAGGGCGTGGTCCCAAAGAGTCGCCCGCCAAAATACGCCCCCACATCAGCCACCACCACCACCACCACAAGCCAAACCACTGCACTCACGCCAAAATCTTTAAAAAGCGCAAAGAGAGATAAAAAGGGCACAGCTGGATAGATCAGGACATAAGTTTTTTGCATGTTGGAGGTGCGGTAGGCTAACACCCCGGCCAAGAGCATGCCCACAAACAAAACGCTCTCTACGGGGCGTTGGTTAAAGTAGCCTAAAACCCACACCAACACGGCAATCAAATAATAGAACTTATTGAAACCAAAATTATATATCTTCTGGTGCAAGCGCAGAGTTTCATGGAAACAGACCAAAAAAATCACCCCCAATACCCCCCAAAAAACCAGCAGATCGTTGAGATAAAACACAACAATGGCTAAAAGAATGAGAAACGCCCCTGTGATATAGCGTGTCTTGTCGGCTAAAATTTTACCTTTAAAATCTTTCATGTCCGCCTCCTAGCGCACAAAAATTTGAGCTATTGCTGTGTAAGTAACAAGGCTAATCAACCCAATCCCCATCATATTGAGCCAAAAGCCCGCTTTAATCATGTCCCTCATTTGGATATACCCCGATCCATAGGCGATTGCATTGGGGGGTGTGGCTACAGGTAACATAAAAGCACAAGTAGCCGCTAGGGCAACGGGAATGGTCAGCAAGAGGGTATGCACACCACTATAACCCATCCCAATGGCTACGCCCCCAATCACGGGTAAGAAGGCTGCAGCGGTGGCGGTGTTGGATGTGATCTCGGTTAAAAAGATCACCATGGAGGTCACCAACACAATCAAAAGCAACAAGGGAACATGCCCTAAGAGCGCGACTTGGTGCCCAATCCACAGGGAAAGCCCGGTTTTGCCAAATTGTGCGCTTAGAGCCAATCCTCCACCAAAGAGCAAGAGCACATCCCAAGGTAGCTTACGCATATTCCCCCAATCAATCAAGCGGCCCTTTGGGGTGGGGATGATAAAGAGCAACACCGCCACAGCCATCGCGATAATGGAATCGATATTGGCGATCTTGTGCCCCAAAGATTCCAATAAATGCCCTAAAAAAATCCAGCTCAAAGAGGCTAGAGCAAATAGACAAGCGACCCAAATCTCCCCAGAACTCATTTTGCCTAATTTTTGCAACTCCAAGCGGATCAAATCCTTGCCCCCGGGGATATTTTTAATTTTAATGGGAAAAATCACATAGGTTAAAAGCACCCATGCACCTAAGAGCATCATCAAAGAGAGGGGCACGCCCAAGAGCATCCACTTACCAAAATCGATCTTGACATGCATAGCCTCTTGCATGTAGCCGGCTAAAAGGGCGTTGGGCGGTGTGCCAATGAGAGTGCCTAGCGAACCTATCGAGGCGCTATAGGCAATGCCCAACATCAAGCAAACACTAAAGTTAGTACGGTAAATGGGGGTGCCGGGTATATCTGCCCCCTTGCTGGCAATGGTATTAAGTGCACCCCCTTGTGTGGCTTTGTAAGAGAGCGGATCGGTCTCTGGGCTGGTCTGGCACTGCTCTTGCTTGAGCAATTTGGCCACTAGGTGCAGCACGCTAAGTCCTACTGGCATCATCATCACCGCTGTGGCGGTGTTAGAAACCCACATGGATAAAAATGCGGTCGCCAGCATAAAACCTATGACCAAGCCTCTAGGGCTTGTACCCACTAACAAGATGATGTTAAGAGCGATTCGGCTATGCAAATTCCATTTTTGCATAGCCATTGCCAGCACAAAGCCTCCCATGAACAAAAAGATAATGGGCGAGCCATAAGAAGCCCCAACATCCTTAAAGCTAGCTACCCCCAAGAGGGTAAAAAGTACAAGGGGCAAAAGGGCGGTGGCGACCAATTCAATCGCCTCGCTCATCCACCACACGCCCATTAAGATCGCAACACTGGCGACAATGGGCATGGCTTCAATTTTAAGTTTGGGTTGGTTGAGAGTTTGGGTGATACTCTCTAGGTGGCTGGACATGGCAAAATAAACCAGCAGGGCTAAGATAATCCCCCCCCAAAAACCAATCCATGGAATCCAACGGCTATACCTGAATGCATCTGTGTCTGACATTTGTCTCCTCAAAAAAAAGATCCTCAAAAAAAAGAAGTATATGCAAATTGCATAAATACGAGGTTTAATGTTTCATATGAGATATCGCTTATAAGAAGAATTTACTCACTCTACCACAATATAATCGCAATGGGTGGGATTTTTGCCAAAAGTGGCTAAACGCCCGGGCATCTTGTGTTGCTGAAAATATGCCATCTTGTGTTAGACTAACTGGGATACTGGGTGGTCAAATTTGAAAATGGGGGATTCCCTTGTTAGCAAGATGGGTTTTAAGGGGTGTTTGGGGCTTTTTATTGGGGCTTGTGCTGGCAGAAAGTCTGTGGTCTGGAAACAACACCCCAGCCATTAACAACCCACGAATCAAGTATCTTCAAGAGGAATATTGGCGTATTGAAAAAACATTAAATTCTGGCGACAATATTTGGCTCAAAAAGTTTAGCAATGTTGAAAATTATGAACAAGTCTATGAACAGATCCAACAGATCCAACACCGGTTAAAAGTTATGAAAAGCAAAAAGGACACCAATACCCTTAAAATCAACACCCTTGAGCGTACTTTGCAAGCCCTCAAACACCAAGAGGATCTTTTGGAGCAATACAAAGTTAATCCTTTCAAAGAGCTCGTTGAAAAACCCCAGATCAGCAATATTCCCAGTATCACAAACCCGATTGCCATTGTAACCGGAATTTCTTTTATTAAACAGATTAAAGCCAAATACACCACCATGAAGCACCACCAGCAAAGTTTGGCAAATGTCTTGGACTTAATCGATCAAGAATTATACACCCTCACCCAACTGGATTTGTTGCAAAGAGAAGGCATGTATGATCTCTTTAAAGACAATGATCTTTCCAAGAAGATTTACCAAGAGCAGGCGAAAAAAATCGAATTACAGGGGGCGCAGAGTCTTTTAAAAACCAGCATCGATATTTATGCCAAAGACATTGAGGAAGTGAGCCTAAATATCAAGTCCCAGATCAAGGATCAAATCTTTAAGCTAGCCTATGTGATTTTAATTGCTTTGGGGAGCATTGTTTTAGCGTGGGTGTTGAAAATCATTAGCCATAAGTACGTGCATAGCAATGAGCGTGCCTACACGATCAACAAGGCGATCAACTTTATCAACGCTAACATCATCATTTTAATTTTCTTGTTTGCTTACTTAGAGAATGTGTCTTATTTGGTAACCGTACTAGGCTTTGCTAGTGCCGGGCTAGCCATTGCCATGCGGGATTTGTTCATGAGCTTGCTAGGCTGGCTAACCATTATGATCGGGGGAAATGTGCATGTGGGGGATCGGGTAAAAGTCTCCAAAGAGGGGAATACCTATGTGGGCGATGTGCTGGACATTTCCATGCTCTATATCACCATTTTAGAAGATGTAACCCTAACCAGTTACAAAGAAAATGATTACCGCGCCGGACGCATCATTTTTATTCCTAATAACTACATTTTTACAAATCTATTCGCCAACTATAGCCATTTTGGCATGAAAACCGTTTGGGATGGAATCGATTTTTTCATCACCTTTGACTCCAACCACAAAAAGGCGATGCAAATTGCCCTAGACATCGCCAACACACACGCTAAGCAATATACCGAGATGACCTATAAACAAATGAACAGCATGCGCACCAAATATTCTCTACGCAACACCAGTGCTAACCCTAGAGTGTTCATGGCCTTAGAAAAAGACGGGATACATATCTCGGTGTGGTATCAAACTAACTCCTATGCCACACTGGTGCTCAAATCTAAGATCTCAGCAGGTATTATAGACGCGCTGTTAAAAGAGCCCGATATTTTTGTTGCTTACAGCACGACCAAGATCATTAGAGATTATGCAGATGGTTTTGCTAATAAAAATATGACTAGGAAACCCGATGAAACAGAAAGTCTATTTTAAAACTTTTGGTTGCCGCACGAATTTATTTGATACCCAAGTGATGTTGGCGCATTTGAAAGCTTTTGAGCGTGTGGATTGCGAACAAGAAGCCGATATTGTAGTGCTCAATTCCTGCACGGTAACTAATGATGCCGATTACAGCGCGCGCGCCTATGCTAAAAAAATGCATGCTTTGGGTAAGCGGGTATTTTTTACCGGCTGTGGGGCTAATACGCAAGGGCACAGACTCTTTAAGAGCGGGCATGTTTTTGGCGTATTTGGGCACGACCACAAAACACAGATCGATGGTTTGTTACAACAGGAAAAGAGTTTTTTTTATGAGGACAAGCAAGAAAAACTCGATCAAAGCTTGCTACAAGAATTTGTGGGCAAAACCCGTGCTTTTGTGAAAATCCAAGAGGGGTGTGATTTTAAATGCAGTTATTGCATCATCCCCTCTGTGCGGGGTAAATCCCGCAGCTTGTCAGAAAATCAGATTTTAGAGCAATGCCAAGTGTTAGCCCAAAGCGGGGTGTTAGAAGTCGTGCTCACCGGCACCAATGTGGGGAGTTATGGCAAGGACACCAAGAGTAACATGGCCGGTTTGATTAAAAAAATTGCCCAAAACACGCCCATTAAACGCATACGCATTGGTAGCCTAGAGCCTAGCCAAATTGATGCCGAGTTTTTAGAATTGCTCGATCACCCCATTTTAGAGAAGCATTTGCATATCGCCTTGCAACACAGCCATGACTCTATGTTAAAGCGCATGCGGCGGGTTAATCGGGTCAAGAGCGATCGCGTGCTTTTCGAACATATTGCCTCTAAGGGTTTTGCATTGGGGACAGATTTTATTGTGGGGCATCCTTTTGAGGATGAGCCCACATGGCAACAAGCATGGGAGAATTTTAAACAACTCCCTTTAACCCACATCCACCCTTTTATCTATAGCCCCCGTGCAGGCACGCCATCAAGCACCATGCCAAATCGGATTAATGGCAGTGTAGCGAGAACCCGCTTGAATCAAATTAAACATTACGTGCAGGGCAATAACCTAGCCTTTAGGCAAGCCTTGCGCGTGCAGGGGCAAGTCTTAGAAGTGTTGGTAGAAAGTTACAAAGAGGGCTATTACTATGGGCATGACCAATATTTTAACCCAATTAAAATCCAAGCTAGCCAAGATTTATGCGGGCAATGGGTGGAGTTTAGAGATTATGAAGTTTTGGAGGATGGCAACTATGCGGCGTTTTAAAAAGGTCGCTATTGGCACGCTGGTGATTTTAGTCGGCGTGATTTTTGTGCTCTTTTTGATTTTGAGAGAGCCCACTAAGCTGGTGAGCATCCAAGATTTTAATGCCTTATTGCATTCAGATAAAATCCAAAGTATCAAGATGGATGATCGCTATATTTATTTGAAGGTGGATTTTAAGATTTACAAGACTGCGCGGGTGGGCTGGAAAGATTCTTTGCAGTTTCCGACCAATATCCCCATTGAGATTTTAGAGGAGGATAACACCACCCAGCAAATCCTCGATTTTGTAATCATCTTCTTTTTTCTTGTTCTTTTGGCACTCATTTTGCGCTTTGCTTGGAACAAAAAGAATTACCCTGTGCAAACTTCCTATGACAATGTGCTCAAAGCCCAAAGCCCGCCCATGCCCTCTTTGCATGCCACTTTGCCTAGCGTGCGCTTTGAAGATGTGGCCGGCACTAAAGAAGTTAAAGAAGAGCTTTATGAGATCGTAGATTATCTCAAAAACCCCAAGAAATACCAAGATTTAAAGATCAAACTCCCTAAAGGCGTGCTCTTGGTGGGCCCCCCGGGGGTGGGCAAGACGATGATTGCTAAAGCCCTAGCCTCTGAAGCTAAAGTGCCCTTTTTTTACCATAGTGGGAGCGCGTTTGTACAAATCTATGTGGGCGTGGGGGCTAAAAGAGTGCGCGAACTCTTTGCTAAGGCGAAGGCTTTTAGCCCCTCGATTGTCTTCATTGATGAGATTGACGCTGTGGGCAAGGCTAGAGGCCATCAGCGCAATGACGAGAGGGAAGCTACGCTCAATCAACTTTTAACCGAGATGGATGGCTTTGAGGAAAGCGCACAGGTGATTGTGATCGGGGCGACTAATAAGATCGATGTGATGGATGAGGCCTTGCTACGCAGCGGGCGTTTTGATCGGCGTATTTTTATCTCTCTGCCCGATTTAGAAGAACGCATACAGATTTTGGATTCTTATCTCAAAGACAAGCAACATAGCCTAGATTGTAAAGAGGTGGCTAAAATCTGCGTGGGCTTTAGCGGAGCAATGCTCTCTTCTTTAGTCAATGAGAGCGCGCTCAACGCGCTTAGGCATAACGCCCAAATCATCACCATGAAGGACATTTTAGAGGTCAAGGATAAGATCGCCTTTGGTAAGAAGAAAAATGCCGCTTTGAGCGAGCAGGAAAAAAATCTCTATTCTCTATACCAAAGCGCGAAGGCATTTAGTGCCTACTGGCTAGATGTGGATTTTGATAAGGTCTTATTGGTGGGGGATTTTTTGATTGCTAGCGATCAAAAGGTGCGTAGCCAAAGTGAGATGAATAATAGTATTAAGGTGTATCTGAGTGGGATGATCATCTTAGAGTTGTTTTTTCAAGAGCACTACACCTTAGCTAAAGACGATCTCAAACACGCCTTTGAAATCGCCAAGCGCATGTGTGAGGATTATGCGATGGGGCATAAATTCATCGGGGATCGCGCGGATATGGAAGCGTTGCTAGGCACGCTACATAAGGAACAAAAGGAATTTTTGGGCAATTCTAAAATGCAGGTAGAAGCCATTGCTAAAGTACTCTTGGAAAAAGAAAAACTCTCCAAAACCCAAATGCAAGAAATCTTGCGCTCCTTTGTGTGATGGTGGGGCGTTATTTTAGTGGCTTTGGTTTTCAGCGGGAAGAATGGCTTTTTGAGTCGATTTTAAAACCATGCGGACTCTATGATGTGGCTGGCTTTAGCTATGGGGCAATTTGTGCGCTAGAGTATGCTTGTGAGCAAGTTAAGCAAAACAAACGCATACAACGCCTAGTGTTGATTGCCCCCTGTATGCTCGCCCACAAAAGCCAAGCCTTTAAAAATTTACAGCTCAAAGCCTACCAACAAAACCCACACGCCTACATGCAAGCCTTTTTTGAGAAAATCGGCTGGAGCGCGCTCTTAGCACAAGACCCCAGTTTAGCGCGTTATACGCATTTAGGCAGCTTGCAAGATTTACAAATTTTGCTCAACTACCACTATGCCCCTGAAAAGCTAGAGTTTTTATGCGCTAGGGGAGTGCGTTTGGAGGTCTTTATCGGATTGGAAGATGCGATCATGGACGCTAAAGCTTTGTGCGTCTTTTTTAGAAATTATGGCTGTGTGTGGCAGTTTAAGGGAGCTAATCACTTATTAATAAAAGCAAAAAAATAATAAACATTGGGTTATGATTTATCAATTTCCGTTATAGCAAAACCACTTAATCCCCACACGACTTGGGTGTTATGATTTAAAGGAAAGATATGAATTTTAGAGTAAAGGTTTTGTTTGTTTTGGCGGTGTTGATGATTTTCACTTTTGGCATCACCATGAGCGTCATTAGCCACAAGGTCCAAAACAACATTACCAAAGGAACGCGCCAAACTCTCTCCTTGATGGTGAATATGCTCTCTTCTTCTTTGCAAGAAACCGATGGGCATCTCCGCGCGATGCTCCAAGATACCGTTAAACACTTTGAAAATGTGGATTTAAACGATTTGCCTAGAGTGGAGCAAATCTTAAATTTTGTGCAAAGTGGGAGTGAAGATGTGCATGTCGCCTTTGAAAATGGGATCATCATCAAATCCATTGGGAAAAAGCCCGAAAATTACGACCCTAGAAAACGCACATGGTACCAGCATGCCCGTGAGAATCCTAACCACATTTACATCACCAAGCCCTATGTCGATCTCTTCACCCAAAAGACCATCATCACCTACTCGCTAGCTTTAATGCAAAAGGGCGTGTTTAAGGGCGTGATCGCCTCAGATGTTGCCGTAGAATCTGTTTTGAAAGCCATTAGCAGTTCTTTTTTTGCTGCTAAGGGGCATGTGCATGTGCTGGATGCTAGCGGTGTGGTGCTCGCCTCCTCCACCTACAAAAAGGGCACCAAATACCACCCAGACGACCCACAATTAGTCCGCCAAATCTTATCTGACCAAGTGGGTTTTATGGAGCGCGATCACCCCAGTGGGGATAAATTCTATGTTTGGACAACGGTGCCCGATCTGGGTTGGAAAGTCGTGGGTAGGGTGTTTAAAAAGGTAGCTTTAGCAAGTCTAATCGACATCCAAAAGACGCTTTTGATCATAGGGGTTATCTCTCTTGTCATCGTCCTGTGTGTCCTCTTTGGCGTGATTGAGATTTTATTTAAGCCTTTAATCAAACTTAGAGACTTGATCGTTGAGTTGGTCTCTCAAGAGGGGGATTTGACCAAACGCCTACAGGTTAAAGGCAAAGATGAAATCGCCACCATCTCCAAAAACATCAATGCGCTTTTAGAAAAAACACAGGGCATTATTTCCAATATCAAGGAATTGAGTAACCAAAATACCCAAATCGCCAACACGTTACACACCAGTTCAAGTGATGTCTCCCAAAACACCCAAGAGGAGACAGAACGCATTTGTGTTGCGGTTAAAAATGGGAATGACATTGTGCAGAGTATTTTGATGGGGGCTAATAACGCCGATCACAACAATAAAAACCTCGTGCGAACGGGCAATAACTTAGAGGAAGTGCGCGCTAAAATCCAAACCTTTAGCCAAAATCTCGCCCACAATGCCCAGCTGGGGGTGGAGTTTTCTAATAAACTAGAAGAGGCCTCTAAGAATACCGAAAATATCAAAGCCATCTTAACCCTCATTGCCGATGTGGCAGAACAGACCAATTTACTAGCCCTCAATGCCGCCATTGAGGCAGCTAGAGCGGGCGAGCATGGACGGGGGTTTGCCATTGTGGCTGATGAGGTGCGTAAATTGGCCGAAAAGACCAAGAATAGCTTAAATGAGGTGGATCACACCATTAACGAAGTGGTGCGCGCTGTGGGGGATATTAGCCAACATCTGCACAGCAATGCTCAAGAGATTTTAAAAACCTCCGAGCTCACTTTAGCTTTGCAAGAAGTCGTGGATGCCAATGTGCAAAATATCCAAGTAGTGATCAACGCCACCACCCACGATGTGAGCGAGTTTAAGGAGGTGGCTAAAGCCACCCAAGCCATTGTGAGGGAAATCCAAGAGATCAACCAACTAGCCTCGCTCAATTACCAAAGCGTGCAAGATGTGAGCCAAGCTAGCTCCTCTTTAAAGCAAATGGCAGACATCTTTGATCGCGAGCTAGGGAAGTTTAAAGTCTAGTTACCGATAAATCGTTATAATAGCGCATTTTTTGGTAAAAGAAGTGAGATGGATCTGCGTGCGGGCTTTCTTGGGGTGTTGGTGGTGTTGTTATTTTGGGGTTGTTCGGATCAAAAGCACGGGTCGCGCCCCCTTGAAATGCAAGAACAGCCCGTAACCTTCTTTAATTTTTTGGACCAAAATCACCAAGAGTTTCGCCTTAAAATCACACCCGATCACCTGCAAATCCTATCCCCTGAGAGCACCCACAAGCCCCTTTTTATCATGGTTTTTGGTTTAGATGCACCCTCTGCACCTTTTGTAACGCTTTTTAATCGTATTCAAGAAAACTTCAAGGACAAGGTGGCATTTTTAGCGTTTTTGGACAAATCTTATCCACAAGATAAGATCGAAAGCTACACCAAAGAGCACGCCTTACATTTTTCTATGCTAAACCTGATGGATAACACCTCTTTTAGCACGCCTCTCAATAGTGCCTCTTGGCCCTTGCCTTATTTTTTGCTCTATGACAAACATGGCAAGTTGTATCAAAGCTACCGCGGGGCACTTGTTGAAGAGATGCTAACCAAAGAACTTCAAGATTTAATCCAAACCCAGAGAGATTGATGTTTAACTTTTTCAAAAAGACAATTCAAAATGTTGCCTCTTTGCTCAAAACCAAAGACGCGGCTTTTAGCAAAGAAGAGATGGAGGAAATCTTAATCGGCTTTGATGTGCAATTTGATCTAGTCGAAAAGCTCTTAGAACACCTGCCCGATCAAATCAAGCGCAACCACCTAGAAGTCGCCTTAATGCGTTTTTTACGCAAAGAGAGTTACTACGACCAAGTGCGCTTAAAGCCCTTAGACACCAAGCCCTTAGTTTCTTTAATCTTGGGGGTCAATGGGGCGGGCAAGACCACCACGATAGCCAAACTGGCTAAAAAGCACCTGCTCAATAACCAAAAAGTTTTATTAGGAGCGGGGGACACCTTTAGGGCTGCTGCGGTCAAACAACTCCAACTTTGGGGGGAGAAGTTGCAATTAGAGGTGATTAGCGCGGGGCAAAATAGCGATCCTAGCGCGCTCGCTTTCAACACCATTGAGGCGGGGATTGCTAGAGGGGCGGATCAAATCATCATCGACACCGCCGGCAGACTACACAACCAAACCAATCTCAAAAATGAGTTGTTAAAAATCTCTAGGGTGTGTAGCAAGGCACTAAACAACGCCCCCTACTATAAAATCCTAATACTAGATGGCACGCAGGGTAGCTCGGCACTCGAACAGGCTAAGATTTTCCATGAAAGTTTAGAGCTGGACGGAGTGATTGTTACCAAACTAGATGGCACGAGCAAGGGGGGATGTATTTTAAGCATTCTTTATGAATTGCAACTGCCTATTTTGTATCTAGGCGTGGGGGAGAAAGAAAACGACTTGATCGCTTTTGAGGAAATGGAGTATGTCAAAAGCCTTTTAGATGCGATCTTTAAAGATGGCAAAGAAGACTAGGGTCTTTGAGTGCCAACATTGCGGATTTGTCAGCCCTAAGTGGTTAGGCAAGTGCAATAACTGCAACCAGTGGGAGAGCTTTGTTGAGATTAGTTCCAAAGAGCTAGAAAACCTAAAGCCCTTTAAAAATACCCCCAAACTCTCAGCTATCTCTATTGCTAAGGTCGAGCAAGAGAGTATCAGCACCTTTAGTTCCACACAAAAAGAACTAGATATTGTATTAGGTGGGGGGATTGTGCCCGGGGGGTTGTATTTGATCGGGGGGGCTCCTGGCGTGGGTAAAAGCACGCTGTTATTAAAAGTGGCAGGCGGGCTAGCGGGCACGGGTTTAAGCGTGCTGTATGTGAGCGGGGAGGAGAGCGCGGGGCAGATTCGCCTAAGAGCCGATCGCCTACAATGCGTGCAGGAAAAGCTGTATCTACTCAATGAAATTGATTTAGACACGATCAAGGCGCATTTACTCGGGCAAAATTACGCCGTGTGTGTGATCGACTCGATCCAAACTTTATATTCTAGTGCGATCAGCTCTGCCCCCGGCTCGATCTCTCAGGTAAGAGAAATCACCTTTGATCTCATGCGTCTAGCCAAGCAAGAGCAGATCGCCATTTTTATCATCGGACACATCACTAAAGAGGGCTCGATCGCCGGTCCTAGGGTGCTCGAGCACATGGTCGATTCCGTGCTTTACTTTGAGGGCGATCCGAGTAGAGAGCTTAGAATTTTACGCAGTTTTAAAAACCGCTTTGGGGCGACCAGCGAAGTGGGGATTTTTGAAATGCACCAAGAGGGCTTGATGAGTGCTAAGGAGGCTTCTAAACTCTTTTTCTCTCAAAAGCAAAGCCTAGCGGGCAGTGCCTTAAGTGTGGTGCTGGAGGGCTCAAGGGCGTTGATTTTAGAAATCCAAGCCTTAGTGTGTGAAAGCTCTTTAGCCAACCCTAAACGCCTTGCCACCAGCTTTGACACTAACCGCTTGCACATGCTCTTAGCCTTGCTAGAAAAAAAGCTAGAAATCCCGCTCAATCGTTACGATGTCTTTATCAATGTATCCGGGGGGATTAAAATCAGCGAAACGAGCGCGGATTTAGCTGTGATCGCCAGCATTCTCTCTAGCTTTCGAAACCGCCCGATCAGCAATAAAACCGCCTTCATCGGGGAGGTGGGCTTAACCGGCTCGGTGCAAGAAGTGCCGAATTTAAATGTGCGCTTAAAAGAAATGGAGAATTACGGCTTTTTAAAGGCGATTGTGCCTAAAAAACCCAATCTCAAAACCCCCATTGCCTGCTACGAAGCCAAAGATGTGTCGCAGATCATTGAGTGGATGTAGGGCCAGACTTTTAAACGCTCAATCTGTGCCAACTGATCCAAGCCCTTTAGCTTGGCTGACTCCAGCGTTGTTCGATCTTGCCAAAGTGCCAAATCCCATAGGAGATCGCCCAAACCAGCACAAATAAGCCCACCAAGTAATAACCTAAATCCCCAAAATCCAAATCTTTAAGATACCCCAATAATCCACCAAATTCCCAATGCATCTTTTGACTGAGCACTTGGAAAAGCTCAATTAAACCAATCACTAATGCCACTAACACGCTTAGAGTCGTGATCGTGATGTTGTAATAAATTTTACGCAAAGGTGTTTTAAAAGCCCAATCATAGGCCTTAACCATGAACACCCCATCGCAGGTATCAAATAAACTCATCCCAGCGGCAAAGAGAATGGGCAAGGAGAGCATGCCCAGTACGCTGGTTTTGATCGCCCCCCCAGAGAGCGACAACAAAGCGATCTCGCTGGCTGTATCAAAACCTAGACCAAATAAAAACCCAATCGGGTAGATGTGCCAACTCTTAGAAACAAAGGCAAAAAGGGGTTTAAAAAAGCGGTTCATCAAACCCCTCTCTTGCAAGAGGGTTTCTAGGGCTTCTTGGTTATAAGAACTGCTTTGACTCTGCTTGAAGACCTTAAAAAGATCAATCAGTATAAAGACATTGATTAGCCCTACCAAGAGCAAGAATAGACCCGAAACTAAGGTACCCACCACGCCCCCCACCTCCCTAAGTGCGGGGGTGTGGGTGTCCATCCAGCGGATCGCAAATACACTGACGATCGTAGCCAAGATAACCACACTAGAATGCCCCATAGAAAAGTAAAACCCAACTCCCATGGCATTTTGCTTTTGCTGGGAGAGTTTGCGGATCGTGTTGTCAATACAGGCAATATGATCGGCATCAAAGGCATGTCTAGAGCCTAGCATATAAGCCGTGCCAGCTAGGGCGTAAAACTTAATATCCCCGGATAAAAACAAGAGCAACAAGCCCAAAGCATGTAAAAAAACAATCGCCAAAGCATAGGGCAACCACGAACGCATGCAACAACCTTATGTTTTTAAATTTGTCATATTTAGAACCTGCAAAAAAATTAACACAGGATTAACGCGAATAATACTATAATGATATGTTTTATGTGCTTTAAGATGATAAAAGGGAGATTGATGATCGGACGGCTTTTTTGTGTGGTCCTCTTGAGCGTGCAAGTCCTTGCCAGCACCCCTAAAAACACCATTGTGATCGGGATTGAAAATGAAACCGCGCGCATTAACCCGCTCTTTGATGCCGATCATGACAGCGCGTTAGATTTTGTCTTTAGCGGGCTGACTCGCTTTAGTCCTGAGATGAAAGTTGAGCCTGATTTGGCTAAAAGTTGGGAGGTGAGTCCAGACGGGCTGGTTTGGACCTTTAAGCTAAGGGAGGATGCGCTTTGGCATGATGGGCAGAAGTTTAGTGCTCAAGATGTGAAATTCACCATTGAGCAAGCCCTCAATGATAAGCTCAACGCACCCGCACGCGCTAGCTTTGAGGCGATCAAGAGCGTGGAGGTGTTAAGCCCTTACAGCCTTAAGATCACGCTCAAAGCCCCCTACCCTGCTCTGCTGGATGCCTTGAGCATGGGAGTGTTGCCCAAGCACCTCTTAGAGGGCAAGGACTTAAACACCCATGCCTACAACCAACACCCTATTGGCACGGGGCCTTTTAAGTTTGCTAAGTGGCAAAAGGGGAGTTACATCGCCTTTGTGGCTAACGATCGTTTTTATAGGGACAAGCCCAAAGCCCAAAAGGTGATCTTAAAAATCGTACCCGATTACAATGTCCGCACCTATGAAATCAAGAACGGGTCTTTAGATGTGGCTTTGGTCGAACCCAATTTAGTTAAGGCACTCCAATCTAATCCACACATTAAGATCATGGATATAAAAAGTGCGGATTACCGCGCCTTGATGTTTAACTTCCACAATAAATTATTAAAATCACTAGCGGTGCGCCAAGCGATCAATTATGCGATCAATAAGGAGCTGATCGCCCATAAAATTTTGCATGGTTACGGGTTTGTGGCTAATAACCCCATCCAAGCTAGCTGGGCTAATGACGTTAATGCCAAGGGCTACCCCTATGATCCCAAGAAAGCCCAAGAGATTTTGATTAAAGATGGCTGGGAGCTCCAAAATGGGGTGTTTTACAAGCAGGGCAAGCCTTTAGAATTTGATATTTACGCTTTTAATAGCGATCCACTCCGTGTTACTTTGGCGAATATTTTACAAAGTGAGTTGGCTAAAGTGGGGATCAAAGCACATGCCATTGCCAAAAACCATGGGGCATTTGAGATTGACAAGGTGGATAGTTTTATCATTGGCTGGGGCAGTCCGCTTGATCCAGACACGCAGACTTACCGCGTTTTTAGTTCTAAGATGGATGCGAGCTTGAATGCCAATGGCTGGAATTACAATCACTATAGCGATAAGGCAGTTGATGAGGCTTTGCTCAAAGCACGTAGCACAGACCAGATCGCTAAACGCAAGTTTTGGTATGCCAAATTTATCCAAGCCTTGCATAATAACCCCCCCTTTGCATTTTTAGTCTATTTGCGTTATCCCTTAGCCTATAGCGATCGCATCCATGGGATCAAACCCACCATTTTGGGGCACCATGGAGCACGGTTCACGCACAATGTGGCCGAGTGGAGTAAGGATTAGTGCTTTTTTGGGTTAAGAGAATAGGGGGGGCTTTGCTCCTCTTGCTTATCTTTAGTTTTGTGATCTTTGTGATGTTGAACTTCTCGAGTGCCAATGTGGTTGCTGGGGTTTATGGGGATAGCATCCAAGCCCTTAACCCAGCGATCAAGGCGCGCATGATCGCCAATCTGGGGCTGGATCGCCCCTTGTGGGTGCGCTATTTGGTGTGGCTAAACCAAAGCTTACATGGGGATTTTGGCGTTAGTTTTGCGAGCGGGGAGAGTGTAGTAGCTATTATTAAAGCCCGTCTGCCCTATACTTTGATTCTAGGACTGACAAGTTTTATCCTCAGTTTTGTGCTGGCTGTCATCTTGGGGGTGTTAAGCGCGTTATTCAAGGGCTCTTGGCTGGATAGGGGGGTGATGTTAGTTACTTTGGGGTTTTTTAGTATCCCCAATTTTTGGCTAGGCTCGATCCTCATCATGTTTTTTAGCGTCCTTTTAGGGGTTTTGCCCAGCTCGGGAGTCTATGAATTAGGGGGTGATGAGAGTTTGGGCGATCTAGCAACTCACATGATCTTGCCTATTGCCACGCTCACACTTTCGCATTTGGCAATTTATACACGCTTGGTGCGCAGCGTGGTGCTAGAGAGTTTGCAAGAACCTTTTGTGACTAGCTACCGTTCATGGGGGGTGAGTGAAAAAATCATCCAATTTAGATTAGTGTTGCGCTATTCCTTGCTCCCCATCATTAGCTACTTTGGAGCCAATGCGGCGGGGATTTTGGGAGGGACTTACATTGTAGAGAGCGTATTTTCTATTGGGGGCTTGGGGAGCACTACCATTAACGCGCTTTTGAGTAAGGACTACCCCCTAGCCCTCAGCATCATTTTACTCAGCACAATCGTCGTCGTGCTCTTTAATCTCGTCGTAGAGATCATGGCTAAAATTTTAAACCCTAGATGGCAAGCATGAAAAAATTTCTTATTTTTGGTGCGCTCCTCTTAGGGGTGCTTTTTTTGCTCCCCTTTTTAGCCCCCTTTGATCCCACCCAAGTAGATTTAGCCCAGCTCAAATTCCCCCCCAGTGGCAAACACCTCCTAGGCACAGATTTTTTAGGGCGTGATGAACTCTCACGGCTCTTCTTTGCACTGAGAACCTCCGTATTCATCGGACTTTTAAGCGGGGTGTTGGCTATGATCATCGCCTTTGCCTATGCCTTCCTGGCCCTCAATGCACCCAAAATGATCCAATCCTTGCTTTTGCGTTTTTTGGATGGGTTTTTGTCCCTACCCAATCTCTTGCTTATCTTGCTTTTTAGCGCGTTTAACCAGCGCGCCTTTGGCATGTTGGGCTTAAGTTTGCTTTTAGCGGTGTTTTCATGGGGGAGTGTAGCTAAGGTGATCTATGACGAATTTAGCAATATTGCCACTCGCGAGTTTATTTTGAATGAAAAGGCTTTGGGGGCGGGGCGTTTGGCAATCATGTTTGATCAAATTTTGCCTGTGGCTAAAAGCAGTGTTTTTGTGCTCTTTATCAATACTTGCGCGCATGCCATTAGTGCGGAGGCCTTGCTGAGTTTCTTTGGTTTGGGGCTGATGGTGGGGGAGGCCAGTCTAGGTAACATGCTCAATGAAGCCTCTCAAGCCATTTTTACGGGGGTGTGGTGGCTGGTTTTAACCCCCGGATTGGCTGTTTTTGGGATTGTCTTTGGTTTAATGCTCTTGGGGGAACGGGTGCAAAAACATGGTTGAGATTGCGCATTTAAATATCTTTGCCCCCAAAAACCAAATTTTATACGATGTGAGTTTCAGCACGCAAGCGCATTTGGCAATCTTGGGGAGTAGCGGGAGTGGCAAAAGCACGCTGGCTAAAGCCATCTGCGGCATTTTGCCCCACCACCTCAAAGCCCAATATAGCAAGCTTGCCACCAAGGGGCGGGCGAGCTATGTTTTCCAAGATTGTATCAGTTGCTTTTTCCCCTACCTTAAGATCAAGGACACTTTCCAAATGGTCTTAAAGGACAGACTCACCCACATACAGCCTATTTTTGAACGGCTGAACATCCCCCCTAAGGTATGGGAGCTCTACCCCTATGAGCTTAGTCGGGGCATGGCAAGCCGTATCCAAATTGCGCTCAATCTCGCCCTAGAGGCTAAAATTCTTTTATTAGATGAGGTTACTAGCTCCCTAGATAGTGCCAATACTAAGAGTGTCATTGAATTACTCTTGCAATTAGAAACCCAAAGGCTGGTGATCACCCACGATGAAGAGGTCGCTTACGCACTCTGTGAAGAGGTTTTGGTGCTAGAGAGTGGGCGGATGACTTATTTTGGGGATAAAATGGGGTATTTTTCATGAGTTTAGAAATCCAGCACTTGGAAAAATCCTATGGCAATTACGCGATTTTAAAAAACATTAGCTTTTGCGTGTCAAGTGGGGAAAGTGTGGCGTTAATGGGGAGTAGCGGGAGTGGCAAAAGCACGCTCACTAAGTGCATTGCTAGGTTAGAGAGTTTTAATAGCGGGCAAATTTTATGCGATCAAAAGAATATCCTAGATTTCCCAGAAAAAGCATTTAGAAAAGCAATCCAATATGTTTTTCAAGATCAATTAAGTGCACTCAACCCGGCTAAATTAGTCAAGCACCTTTTAAGTAGTGTGTGCCACCGTTTTGGCATCCAAGAGGATTTAGCAGAAATCATGCATCAAGCAAAACTAGCTCCCGCACTTTTAGAACGCTACCCTAGTGAGCTGAGTGGTGGTGAAAGACAAAGACTGGGCATTGCGCGCGCCATGCTCATCAAACCACAAGTCTTGCTCTTAGATGAGATCACCAGCGCGCTAGATAAGAATTTGAAATACGAGATCATGGAGGTGTTGATGGCTTACCAAGCACGCTACAAAACCACCATGATCGCCATCACGCATGACAAAGCCATCGCCCAAAAATACTTCACCCGCCACCTTGTGATCGAGGGGGGGAGGTTGGCGGAGTGATGGGTGGTTAGTTCCCCTTATTCACCCAAAAACTCTTGAATGGCTTGGGTTTTATCGGTTTGCTCCCAGCTAAAGCCTTCACGCCCAAAATGCCCGTAAGTGGCGGTGGGTCTGTAAATGGGACGCAAGAGATCTAAACTTTGCATGATCCCCTTGGGTGTGAGTTTGAAAAGAGTGCGCACGCAAGCCTCTAGGGCTTCTGGGCTGTGCTTGCTGGTGTTGTGGGTGTTGATATACACTGATACGGGATCGACGATCCCAATGGCATAGGCCAGTTGCACGGTGGCTCTCGAACAGACCTTGCTAGCCACCAAGTTTTTGGCGATGTAGCGTGCCATGTAGGCTGCACTGCGATCCACTTTCGAGGGGTCTTTCCCACTAAATGCCCCGCCCCCATGCGGGCAACTCCCCCCATAAGTATCCACGATGATTTTGCGCCCGGTTAAACCCGCATCGCCTTGAGGACCGCCGATGACAAATTTCCCGGTCGGGTTGATATGGTAAGTAATATTGTCGTTTAAAAACTCTTTGGGCAGGACTTTATAGACAATCTCTTCAATCACCGCCTCGCGTAGGCGTTTTTGATCGATCTCGGGGCTGTGCTGGGTGGAGATCACAATTGTGTCGATCCCCACGGGTTTATATCCCTCATAGCGGATAGTAACCTGTGCTTTTCCATCGGGGCGTAAAAAAGGCAAGGTCGCGCTTTTTCTAGCACTGGCTAGCCCGGAGGTGATGGCATGGGCTAGGTGGATGGCTAGGGGCATATAAGCAGGAGTCTCATCACACGCATAACCAAACATCAGTCCCTGATCGCCCGCACCCACCTCCCCATCGGCGCGATCCACGCCTTGATTAATATCTGGACTCTGTTCGCCAATCCCATTGAGTACGGCTGCACTGCGGTAATCAAAGCCATAGAGCGCATCGGTATAACCAATGTTTTTGACCACAGAGCGCGCGATCTCTTGCATGGGGGCATAGACGCGGGTTTTGAGCTCACCAGTGATGATGCAAAATCCATTAGCTAGCAAGGTTTCACATGCCACGCGCGCATGCGGGTCGCGCTCAATAATGTAGTCCAAAATGGCATCACTGATCTGATCCGCCATTTTGTCTGGATGCCCCTCTGTAACCGATTCGGAGGTGAAAAGATAAGCCCCCATGACTAGCCTTGCATTTGGGCGGCTACTTCAGCGGCAAAATCCCCGCTCTTTTTCTCCACACCCTCGCCCACTTCAAAGCGCACATAAGCACCGATAACCAAATCATCATGGAGTTGCGCGCCTTTTTCTTGGAGGACTTGTGCAATGGTTTTTTTATCATCCATGACAAAAAACTGCCCCAATAAAGTGAGGCGTTGATCTAAAAGCGTGTTATCGGCAATGAATCGTTCCATCTTGCCGGGCAAAATCTTATCAAAGATTTTCTCGGGCTTACCCTCTGTTTTAAGTTGCGCTTTAAATTCCTCTTCTTGGGCTTGGAGCACCGCGGGGGTGAGCTCCGCCATACTCACAAACTTAGGGATATGCTTTAAAGGCTTACCCAAACGTTTGAATTCCTCATTTTCTTTTTCTAGTTCAGCCACTAAGGCTAATTTTTCTTGGGCAATAAATTCGGGGCTAAAGGCATGGTGATCGAGCACAACGGGTTTCATCGCAGCAGCATGCATGGCAATTTGGCGGGCCAATTCCCTTAAAGCGGGTGTATTTTTGGGGTCTTTGTGGGCGATCTTGATGATCGCGCCCACGCGTTGGTTAGCGTGCAAATAGGCATGTAATGCCTCCTGTTTTTGCGCACTCACTTGGGCCAAACGCCTCACCACAATATTTTCTCCAATTTTGGCCACCGCGCTGTGCAAATAATCTTGGAATTTTTCACCCCCCATAGAAGCCTGATAGAGTTCTTCCACGCTTTGGGCGTTAGAAGATTTAGCCACCTCTAGGCTTTTGCTCACAAGGGCTTTAAAATGATCGTTCTTGGCAACAAAATCGGTTTCAGAATTGATCTCCAACATGGTGGCTTGGGCTTCATTCACCTCTAAAGCCACCACACCCTCGCTAGCCAACCTATCTGCCTTTTTAATCGCCTTGCTCAAGCCTTTCTGGCGCAGGTATTCTAAAGATTTTTCCAAATCCCCCCCACATTCCACCAACGCTTTTTTGCAATCCATCATCGGCGCATCACTCATTTCCCGTAGTTGCTTGACTTGGGTGGCACTAATTTGTGTGCTCATCTTGCCCTCCTTCTAATTGCAATTCTTCTAGTAACTCTGCTTGTTCTAACTCACTAGCGTGTTCGACTTCCTCAACTTCTTCTGTGGATCGCCCCACCAACTCGCGCCCCTCAGTGATCGCCTCTGCCATTTCTTTACAAAAAAGCCGAATAGAGCGAATCGCATCATCATTGCCCGGGATCGGGTAATCCACCAAATCGGGATCGCAATTGGTGTCTAAGGGGGCGATGATGGGGATACCCAATCGGCGCGCCTCTGCCACCGCGATTTTTTCTTTCACCACATCCACAATGAACATCATATCGGGCATTTTTTTCATGTGGCGCACCCCACCCAAATATTTTTCTAATTTCTCTTTTTTGCGCAAGATCATGAGCTTTTCTTTTTTGGTGAGCAAGTCGATCTGCCCACTACTCTCCATCTCTTCCATGATCTCTAATTTGCGCACGGATTTTCTAATAGTGCTAAAATTGGTTAGCATCCCGCCTAGCCAGCGGTAATTCACATAGGGGACATTGACCTGCATGGCATATTCTTTGAGCGCATCGCTGGCTTGCTTTTTGGTGCCCACAAACATAATGGTTTTGCCCTCTGCGCTAGCATCACGCACGATGTTATAGGTGTAGCGGAAGTACCGCAAAGTTTTTTGCAAGTCTATGATGTGGATATTCTTGCGCACACCAAAGATAAAGCGCGCCGTCTTAGGATTCCAACGCCGTGTTTGGTGTCCAAAATGCACCCCACATTCCAATAAATCTTTCATGGTGATCATTCTTTACTCCTTAAAGTTTGCCTCCACGCTCTGACGATCACTTTAAGCTAAAGCGTGTGCGGGATTTGAAAAACAGAAACTAAAAACCAAAAAATCGAGAGCCCCCGAAGGGGCAAGGTGCATTAGTGGCTGATGCGTTCATCTCTCCCATGATCTTTATGGGGATGTTCGTGGCGATCACGGCGATCGGCGTGTGGGTGTCCATGGGGGTGTTCTGGATGGCGATCCACGCTGTGATCTCTGCGATCTTTCATGGCGTGTGGATTGCCTTTGCTGCCTACATAGGTGATGTTGCCATGCGCATCAATGTCGTAAGCTTGTCCAAAACCTTTTACAAAGCGACCTTTGATGAAGTCTAGTTTGATGAGGTGGAAATCTTGCATGTGGCGGATGGTTTCTAAACCACGACCTTTGCCATGTTTTTGGATGAAGTTATCATAAACACGATCAAACTCCGCACCTCTCTCCATGAAAGTAACACGGGTTCTGTAGCGCAAGCGACGGCGTAAAATGGGAGATTTGGCTGTCGCTTCATCTTCTAAGAACATGATTTCAACATTGTCAGGGTGGGCTTTAATGCTATTGAAGTGTTCAGCCACTTCGCTCACATAAATGTAGAATTGCCTCCTGCCATCTTGTTCGTCAAACAAAAGCGCGCTGTAAGAACAGATCACTTCATTTTCAGGGCTCAAGCTAGCGATGCAAACGGTGCTAAAGCTTTCTCTAAAACGCTCTAAATCGGCACGCACTTCGTCCATATCTGTAGTTTTGGCAATTGATCGGCACATCTCGATAATCGCATCTTTAATGCCCTCAACACTCTCAACTTTGGCCGGAAAATCAATCCGCAACATCGATTCTCTGCCATCTATCATATAAACAATGTCCATGCCACCCATATCTGCATTTTTCATGCGGACACCATGCGCACCCCTAACTTGACCAAACTTGGCTAGCAACGCCTCCATGTCTTGCACATGGTTGTTGTTCATATGATCAACAATAAAGCTAATATCCATCTAAAAACTCCTCGTAGTATTTTTAAGGCTTCTTATTATATCATTAAATTTACAAATGTGCAGGTTAATTCGATGTCTGTTGTTTATTTTTTTCACAAAGGTTAGGCATGGTGCATGTCATTTTGAGCGGAGGGAGTGGGAAAAGGCTGTGGCCTTTAAGCCGCTCACATTTTCCCAAGCAATTTTTAAAACTCTATGACTCCAAGAGTCTTTTTGGTCTGGCTTTAGATCGTTTGGATCACCCCCAAGCGCGTTTTTTAGTGGTCTGCAACGAGGCACATTACTTCCATGCCCTAGAGGAGATGAGCGCGCTCCACTTAGAAGATCGCACTGATTTTTTATTGGAGAGTGCACCTAAAAACACCATGAACGCCTTGATCTTAGCAAGTTTGGCATGCGATTTAGAGGAAATCTTAGTGATAAGCCCCACCGATCACCTCATGGACAAGCCCGCCTTCCAAAGTGCATTGGAGATTGCAGTCCAGCACGCCAAAGAGGGTAAAACCATGCTCTTTGGGGTGGATCAAGAACCCAATAGCCAATATGGCCTGATCACATGCGCCCCGCTTGAAGAGGGCATTAGCCCCGTTCTTGGTTTTATAGAAAAACCCAACCCCACCCAGATAGCCCAACTCCAAGCACAGGCGCGCGGGCATTTTTACACCAATAGTGGCATGTTTGTCTTTAAGGCGGGTGTATTTTTGCAAACCTGCGCCCGACATGTCCCCCACATGCTCCAAGCCTGCCAAGAAGTCTTTAGACAAGCTAAACGCCTACCCCATATTATCAAATGCCAAACCCAAGACTTACAAGAGGGGGGGAGCGTGGATGTGTGTTTGTGGCAAAAATGCCCAAACCTCTTTGTTGTGCCTCTAAAGGCTAATTGGCGCGATGTGGGGCATTTTGCAAGTCTGAAGCAAAGCCTACAAGAGGATAGCCAGCACAACACTCCCCACACCCCCAAGCCAGTGCTTTTTGAGCAAGCCACGCATAATTATGTCTATAGCCACAAATTTAGTACATTGTTGGGCGTGCATGGCTTGGTGGTGGTGGATACTAAGGATGGCTTGCTCATTGCCCACCAAGATCACCTAGACAAACTCCCAACGCTGGTTACAGAGATCGCCCAAAAATACCCTGAGTTAGTGCATAACTACCCCTTAGAATACCGCCCTTGGGGGAGCTTTGAGGTCTTGCTAGAATGCCCCTTTTTTAAGGTTAAACTTCTAAAGATCACGCCCCATAAACGTTTGAGTCTGCAAAGACACCAACACAGAAGCGAGCATTGGGTCGTTGTGGAGGGGGTGGCTAGCGTGGTGGTGGGCGATGCACACCTGCAAGTGGCCACCAATGAAAGCGTGTTCATCAAGCAAGGGCAAATCCACCGATTGGGCAATGACACCCATGAGCCCCTAACAATTTTAGAAGTGCAATGCGGTGCACGCTTGGATGAAAGCGACATTGAACGCTTAGAAGATGACTACAAACGCCCCTAAAGGAAGAAAATGAAAAAAGTTGCTTTGATTACTGGGATTACCGGACAAGATGGGAGTTATCTAGCCCGCTATTTATTGGATTTGGGCTATGAAGTGCATGGGATTAAAAGACGCAGTTCTTCATTTAATACCGCCCGAATCGATGCCATTTATGAAGATGTGCATAGTAGCCATGCGCATTTTTTCTTGCACTATGGGGACTTGACCGACTCCTCTAACATGATCGCCTTGATTGCCAAGATCAAGCCCGATGAAATTTACAATCTAGCCGCGCAAAGCCATGTGCAGGTTTCTTTTGAGATGCCCGAATATACGGCCAATGTGGATGCGTTGGGGACCTTGCGTATTTTAGAGGCAATGCGTTTGCTAGGTCTTAAAAACACGCGTTTTTACCAAGCCAGTACCTCCGAACTATATGGAGAAGTGCTGCAAACCCCCCAGAATGAAAACACCCCCTTTAACCCCAGAAGCCCCTATGCAGCCGCCAAACTCTATGGCTACTACATCACCAAAAATTACCGCGAGGCTTACGGGTTTTTTGCGCTCAATGGGATTTTATTTAACCATGAAAGCCCTGTGCGGGGGGAAACCTTTGTTACCCGCAAGATCACCATGGCGATTGCGCGCCTGCTCTATGGTTTGCAAGATTGCTTGTTTTTGGGGAATTTGGATGCCAAACGCGACTATGGGCATGCCAAAGATTATGTCGTGGCGATGCACTTGATGTTGCAACACCACACACCCATAGACTATGTCGTTGCTAGTGGCAAGACCTTAAGTATCCGTGATTTTGTACGCGCTTGCTTTGAAAAGGTGGGCGTGATCGTGGAATTTCAGGGTCAGGGCTTAGATGAGGTGGGTGTGGTGGTGGATCTCAAACCCAGCCCCCTAGTGGATTTCACCCACCCCTTAAGCCCTAATCAAATTGTGTTGCGTGTGGATGCACGCTATTTTAGACCTACAGAAGTGGATTTATTGTTAGGCGATCCTAGCAAGATCGAGCGTGAGCTAGGTTGGAAACGCCAATTTGGGATTGAGGATCTCATTTTAGACATGCTCAGGAGCGATTTGGCTCTAGCTAAGAAAGAAGCCTTGATCGCACGCACCTAGCGGACAAAACGCCCGGGCTTTTTCCACCAGCCCCGCCTATAAGCCCAATAAAAAACCCCCGCACGGGCATAGGTTTCTACACAAATGATCACAAAAAGCCAGCGGACATGGTAGCCATGGTGGAGCAAAAAATACATGGGGATGATGCGTAATGACCACAGGCTAAACGTATTAATCAAGAGCGAGACTTTAGCCATCCCCGCCCCTCTAAAAGTCCCATCCAGCACAAACAAACATGCCAGGGGCACTTGGGAGACCCCCACAGCGACTAAATACCACCCTGCCACCTCTACAACCGCTAGATTATGCGTGAAGACCAACGCAAAGGGTTTGGCAAAGACCACCAACAAAACACCCATCACGCCTAAAAATAACACGCCTATTTTTAAAGTGGTGCGGACATATTCTTGCGCTTTTTGGACTTGATTAGCCCCTAGATGTTGCCCCACTAAAACCATGCATGCAATGCTAAAGCCCAGCCCGGGCATGTAGCTAAAACTCTCCACGCGCAAGCCAATTTGCATGCCTGCTAGCACCTCATCGCCATAGCTAGCCACAAATTTAGAGATTAACGCCATGGAAAAAAGGGTTAAAAGTCTCTCAAATCCTGAGGGCCAGCCTACTTTCCAAGCCCGTTTGAAAAAGTCAAAATCAAAGGTCATGTGGAATCTAAGAGCTTTTTTCGTGGCTGTGGTGATCCCAAAGAGCATGGCTAATTCTACAAACGCCACAATCACATTTGCCCATGCTGCCCCGGCAATCCCCAAACGCGCAAAACCAAAATGCCCAAAAATCAAAGCTTGGTTTAAAAACAAGCACAGAACACTCATCACCAGCTTGATTAAAAAGGGGGTCAGCGTGTCTGAGAAACTAGCTAGCGCAGCCACCATCACATTCTTAATAAAAATAGCGGGCAGGGCAAAGACCAAAATATGCAAATATTCTTGTGCCAAATGATTAGCCTCATCTTTAAGCCCCATCCAATCCACAAAGCTAGAAACCCCCAAAAAGCCCACTACGCCAGCTAAACCACACAGCACACAAGCCCCGATCAAAATACTACAATAGCCCACAGACACGAGCTCCATGTCTTTTGCCCCCACCAGACGGCTAAGGGTCGCATTCGTGCCAATGTAAAACACAGAGTTGAGGGCATAAAATAAGAGCATGTATTGCAAACCCACCCCCATCGCCACAATGTGCGCATCTGAGAGTTTCCCCATAAAAAAGATGGAGACAGCCAAAACAAAGATTTCTAAAAAGTTATTCACCCCAGAGGGCAGGGCAAGGCTTAAAACCTTTTTGAGTCGCCACCAACGGATCGCTTTTATAATAGCAACGCTCCTAGTATCCCAAAGACGATTAAGGGGATATTATAAACCAAAAAGGTCGGCAAACAAGTGTCATAAATATGGTTGTGTTGCCCATCGGCATTTAAGCCCGTTGTAGGACCTATAGTGCTATCGCTAGCAGGTGAGCCCGCATCGCCCAAAGCGGCTGCTATGCCTACTAATAAAATGGTCGCTGGCGTGCTAAAGCCAAGAGCCAAACACAGAGGGCAATAAAAGGTTGCTATGATGGGGAGTGTCCCAAAGGAAGTCCCAATCCCTATGGTGATAAAAAGCCCAATACCTAACATCACCAATGCGCCTTCGAATTTGTTAGAGATCATCTTATCGGTTAAATGCACCAGATCGCTAATGGCATGCGTTTTTTGCAAGATTTCCCCAAAGCCGGCCGCTACCAACATCACAAACGCCACAAATGCCATGGATTTTACGCCCTCATCAATCACGCCGTCCATGTCTTTCCACTTCACCACACGCCCGATCAGCATCACCATCAAGCCAATCAACGCTCCCAAGGGCAAAGACCCCGTTTCAATCTGCACCATAAAGGCTAGGATAATCCCTAGTAAGGTCAAATAATCCTTACCGGTTAATTTCAAATCACCCTGTGCGTGTATCTCCATGCGTTCTTGGTAAATACGCGGTTTGCGATACAACACCACCACAGCAACAACCAACCCAACCAACATTGCCAAACCCGCAATAGACATCACAGCCACCACTTGGGATAAGTTGGTGTGGATGCCATTTTTAACCAAATTATCCACAATCATGGTTTGGAAAATCAGCCCAAAGCCAGCCGGGATGGTCATGTAGGGTGCTTGCAAACCAAAGGTCAGCGCACACGCCACCGCCCGTCTGTCTAGTTGCAAGCGATTCATCAGGTGCAAAAGTGGGGGGATGAGAACGGGGATAAAGGCAATATGCACGGGGATTAAATTTTGTGAAAAGCACGCAATGAAAGCGATTAAAAAACAAAAGATCGTGGCTTTTTGGTCCATCTTGCTAACCAGCTTGTTTAATAAAACCTTAATCAAATTGCCACTTGAGATCGCCACTGCCAAAGCCCCTAAGAGCACATAACTTAAAGCTGTTTCTAAATTGCCTTGCATGCCCGCAATCATCATTTTAATGGTTTCTACGATGTTTAGCCCCCCCATCAGTCCAGCCACCAAGCTAGCCACCATGATCGCTAGTAAAATATTGAGCCGTGCCAAACTCAAAGCCACCATCACCAGCACAGACACCACCGCCGCATTTGTCAAAAACATAACTCGATCCTTGTATTTTTTAAAGTGTTTGCAAATGTTTCTAGGTGTCTATACTGGTCTCTTAGAGACCATGCGTGTGTGCCCTGCGCAAGTTAATAATCACTAACCACTCGCTTTAAGAGATCCCCATAAGCATCGATGCGCCGATCCCTAAAAAAAGGCCACATCTGACGCACCTGTGCACTTCTTTGCAAATCAATGCGCGCATACAAAATCTCTTCTTGTTCCCCTGCACAAGCCAACTCCTCCCCCAAAGCCCCGTAAATAAAACTGCTCCCAAAGAAGTTCAGCCCGCTGGTTTGCGAAGAGGGGTCTTGTTCAACACCCACACGATTAGAGGTGATGACTGGCATGGCATTGGCGATACTATGCCCCTTTTGCACACCCTTCCATGCCTCTCTTTGCAAGAGTCTATCTGCCATGCTCTCGCTTGCATCGCAAAACCACCCGATCGCACTTGGGTAAATCAAAATATCCGCCCTTTTTAATGCCATGATCCGCGCAGCTTCAGGAAACCACTGATCCCAGCACACCAACACACCTAAATTCCCCACACTGCTAGCAATGGGGGCGATGGTATCTCCGGGCGTAAAATAAAATTTTTCATAAAAACGTGGGTCATCGGGGATGTGCATTTTACGCTGTTTGCCCAAGATATGCCCATCAGCCTCAAAAACTACAGCAGTATTATGGAAAACCCCCTCCATACGTTTTTCAAACAAAGAACCCACCAACACCACCCCATAATCCTTAGCCAAAGCACCTAAAAAAGCGGTGTCTTCATCATAAAAATGCGCCCACTCAAAGTAACATGGGTCTTCATGCTGGCAAAAATACGGGTAGGGGTGTAACTCGGGTAAAACCACTAAGTTTAGATCAGGATGTTGTTCTTTGGCTTTTTCAAGCATGCCCTGTGTGTGTTGCAAGGTCTTGAGTCGATTGCCTTGGTAGGCGTGTTGCAAAATAGCGACCCTGATGTGCATGCCTAAAATTCATCCTCATATTCGCTATCTGCGCTCACATAGTCATCATCATCATACCCCCCATGATAGTCCCCAGCACTATCCTCAAAATCTTCTTCAAAATCCTCAAATGAATCTTCAAAATCATCCATTTTGCACTCCTTATAATGAAAGCGGGATTATAACAAAACAAAAGTCTTAGAATGGCTAATGCTGGGGAAGTTTTTAGAGACTCACCACCAAGGACCATACATCATCGGCATACCCCCCATCATCGGGTACATACCATAAGGATACATGCCCATGGGGTACATCCCCATCGGGTACATACCATAAGGATACATGCCCATGGGGTACATCATGGGATTATAAGGGATATAGCCCGCACCAGTGGGTGGGAGGGGAGATAAAGCAAATCTACCTCCATGTGCTAGCTTGACACCCGCCAAGGAAATATCCTGAAAAGGTCCATAGTTCCTAGGTTTGGTCTTGGCAATCTCGCCATTTTTATCCCCCACACATTCATTTTTGATCTGCGCACACTCATTGAGGGTGTCTATATCAGGCAAGTTAGGATCCACATCGGCTGGATCGCCTACCCAGCATCCACCCAATAGTGCCAAAATGCTAGAATGCAAAAAAACCCTAGTCTTATGCGTCATTGTTTGGGCTATTCTTTAGTTTTGGTGAGGTCTTTAACCCCTACATCCACCACATCCATAAAGTCGGATCGGAATTCCAAAGCCTTATTGCTAAAAACAGGTTTGAAGTTGTTTTTAACCAAGGGTTTGGCATTGGCTTGAGGGGCATGGCATTGGGTGCAATTAAAGCGCGCATCGCTAATGCTCCCCTCCTTAGCCGGGCGGTTATGCCGAAAATCAAAGAAATGGGACTTAGGCACGGGTGTTGCCCCCACGGTGCTGGCCACATCGGGCATGTGGCAACCCAAACACTGGTTATTGTCCTTAGTGATGGGCAAGAGTCCGGTTACGTCATGGGGGATCATGGGGGGGGCGTTTTCATAGGCTCTCTCAAAGCGTTTGCTCTCACCCGGGGGGAGCTTGTGGTATTCATAGGAATGCAACCTCAAATCCCTTTCATCCTCTAGGGGGGCTTTACGCAAACCAATTTGCGTGTCGCTCACCAAGGATTCATGTTTGCTGTGGTGTTTGACAGCATAGAGCAAACCCACCAAAACCAAAACAGCCAGCATGCCCACGCGCATCTTCATCATCATCTCCTCATTTGAAATCAAAATGAGATTATAGCATAGTCTTAAAATAGAAATTTAACTTGCATAGTAAAAATCCACCAAACCCACCTTTCTTAAGATGATGGCATGGTGGGCTAAGAGATCATCTAGGGCACTTTTGGGCATGTAATGCAACGATTCTTCTACGCTCAAGGGGCGGCGTTTGAGCAATTCTAAAAAAGCAGAGGGCGTTAAATGCAGATGGGGCATTTGTGGGGGCGTGGTGCGGCTTGGCAAACTTAAGGGCAAGTTTTCAAAGTGGGTGGCTAATTGGAGTAATTGGGCGTGGCTAGTGGGCTGGACTTTGTAGGAGGGGGGGCGATCAATGGTGCTTAAATCCACACGAGCAAGATTTTTGACTTGTTGTAAAAACGAAACCAAGGCTTGGATATGCTCGGGCGCATCATTGACTCCTTGCACGACCAACACCTCAGCGACTAGCATGCCTGAATACTGGTTGGCAAAATCTAAAATGCCCTCTAGGATAGACTCTAGACAGAGATTTTTGCTAGGCCGATCGATTTTTTTAAACACTGGGGACAAGGTGGCATCTAAGGAAAATTTGACAATATCATAATGGTGTAACGCCCTTTGGACTTCAGGCTTGCCAAATAAAGACCCATTGCTTAAGATCAAAGTTTGGGTATGCGGGGGGGTTAGGGGTTTGAGAGCACAGATCAAATCCAAAAGATGGGGGTAAAGAGTGGGTTCGCCATTGGCGGTGGTGGTGAGCACATCTAAACGCACGGGGCAATTTGCCAACGCCTCTTGCACGGCTTGGACAATCATTTCTAAGGGTAAAATGGTGTACATGCGATCAATGGGTTTGGCTTTGGCAAGTTCGCAATAAATGCAATCAAAATTACATTGCTTGATCGCTCCAGATAAGTCAATCCCCAACGACCAGCCAAAGCGGCGCGAACGCAGAGGTCCAAAGACAATGGGGGCTTTAGACATCGGCTAACTTTTGGAAAGTGCACTTCAAGCACACCCACACGCTAGGTTTTCTCTTATAGGCTTTAAACACCAGCATATACCCACACTCGGGACATTTTTGATCGCTGGGTGGGTAGTTAGAGATAAATTGGCATTGAGGGTAGTTAGCACACCCATAGAACAACCCCCGCCTGCCTCTCTTTTCCACAATATGCCCACTACACTCGGGGCACACACCAACAACTTTTTCTTCTTTGGGGTGAGGGGCTTTGGAGCGGATATTTTTGCATTGTGGATACCCACTGCATGCCACAAACTCGCCAAAACGCCCCTTTTTGAGCACCATGGGCTTCCCGCATTTCTCGCATGGCTCTAGGGGGGTTGGGGTTTGCTCGGTGGGGGGTTTGATAAATTTACATTTAGGATACCCACTGCATGCCACAAACTCGCCAAATCTGCCCTTGCGTCGGACTAATTCTAAACCACACTCTGGGCAAAATTCCCCAGTTGGCACGCTGGTTTTTTGGGAGGCAATTTGGGCTTTTCCAGCCTCAATTTGGTCCATAAAGGGGGTGTAAAAATCAAAGAGCACCTGTTGCCATGAGGCTTTGCTACTGGCAATGGCATCTAATTTATCCTCTAGACCCGCACTAAAAGCTACATCCACAATCCCACTAAAATGTTTTTCTAAAATCCCAATCACCACAAAGGCATCTTCTGTGGGCACGAGTTGTTTATTTTCTAACTTGACATAGGAGCGATTGGCCAGCAGGGCAATGGTGGGCGCATAAGTGCTGGGCCGCCCAATACCCAAACTCTCTAGAGTTTTAATCAAAGAGGCTTCTGAATAACGCGTGGGGGGTTCTGTGGAGCATTTTTTAGCCTCTAACTTATCTAGGCGCACACTCTGATCTTTTTGCAAGGCGGGTAAAAGTTTATCGCGATCGCACTCGCCTAAAACCCGATGGTAGCCATCAAAAATCAATTTACGCCCGCTGGCCTTAAAAGTGCCATCCGCGCAACACAGGCGTAGGGTTTGGTTTTCAAAGAGAGCATCGGTCATTTGGGAAGCCAAAAAGCGGTTATAAATCAACGTATAGAGCCGGTATTCTTCAGGCTTGAGATAATCCTTGGCAACGGTGGGCGTGAAGTTTAAATTGGTCGGGCGGATGGCTTCATGGGCTTCTTGGGCGGCTTTGTTTTTGGAGGTGTAGGTTTTGGGCTTGCTAGGCAAATAGGGCGCGCCGTAAGTTGTTCCAATAAAATCCCGTGCTGCCTTGATCGCTTCTTTGGCGACATTCAGGCTATCGGTACGCATATAGGTGATAACCCCACTCATCCCCTCAGGGGTCGCCACGCCCTCATAAAGCCTTTGGGCAATGCCCATGGTTTTAGAGGGACCATAGCCTAGGTGTGTGGAGGCACTTTGTTGCAAGGTGGAGGTCATGAAGGGTGGGGGGGAGGGGCTGGTTTTATTTTTATGGGCGATCTCTTGGACTTGGTAGGTTTGGGTGCGCAGGTGTTGGACCATTTTGAGCGCATTGGGTGCATCAGTGAGGCTTTGTTTTTTGATTTTCTCTCCCCTGTAACTCTCTAGGCTTGCCTCTATACACCCCTCAAATACGCCCTCAATGTTATAGTAAATCAAGGGCTTGAAAGCTTGAATCTCCCTTTCGCGATCCACCACGATTTTAAGCGCGGCACTTTGCACCCGCCCAGCACTCATGCCCTTAGCAATTTTGTTGGCTAGCAAAGAGCTCAAACTAAAACCCACAATGCGATCAAGCAGGCGCCTAGCTAATTGGGCGTTGATTTTATAAACATCGAGGGTTTTAGGGTGTTTGAGGGCATGCAAAATGGCGGATTTGGTGATCTCATGGAAGACAATACGGGGGAAGTGGAAAATGGGGTTGTTGGAGGGCGCATGGTTGGTTTGTTGCTCTAAATCTAGGGTTTCTTGCAAGATTTGATTAGCACTCATCTTTTTTGTCTGTGAAGTGCGTTGGTTTTCCTTGATAAGATAGGCAATGTGGTAACCAATGGCTTCCCCCTCGCGATCCTCATCGGTGGCGATATAAATTTGGCTAGCACTCTTAGCTAGGCTTAAAATTTGTTCCACAATGTCCTCATGGTCTTTATCCACAATGTATTTGGGAATAAACTTATCCTCTTGGATACGAATCCCCATAGCGTATTTGCTCAAATCCCGCACATGCCCTTTAGAGGCGATGACATGGTAATTTTGATCGAGAAAATTGGCAATGGTCTTGGCTTTTGTGGGCGATTCCACAATAATAAGCTTTTTTTGGTTGGCTTTCATCTCACACTCTGGTCTTGGTTTTTAGAACATTATAGACTATTTTTGTGGGTGTTGTGTTACTTTTCAAAGTTCTTGTCCAAAAACATGGAATAGCTCTTGCTTTTGTGTGGGTATCACATTAGCAAAGGATGCAAAGATGAGTTTTCGGATCAATACCAATGTTGCGGCTTTAAATGCGCACACAATCGGCGTGCGCAACAATCGGGACCTTGCTAGCTCTTTAGAAAAATTAAGCTCAGGGTTGCGAATCAATAAAGCCGCTGATGATGCTTCAGGGATGGCAATTGCAGATAGTTTGAGAAGCCAGAGCGCGAGTTTAGGGCAGGCAATCAAAAATGCCAACGATGCGATCGGGATCGTCCAAACCGCTGATAAGGCGATGGATGAGCAGATCAAAATCCTAGACACGGTGAAAACAAAAGCCGTTCAGGCCGCTCAAGATGGGCAGACTGCAGAGACTAGAAAAGCTTTGCAGAGCGATATTCTACGGCTTTTAGAAGAGCTAGACAATATCGCTAACACCACGAGCTTTAATGGGCAACAGTTGTTGGCGGGTAGCTTTTCTAATAAAGAGTTCCAGATAGGTGCTTATTCTAACACCACCATCAAAGCATCCATAGGCCCTACAGGAACAGACAAGATCGGGCATGTGCGTTTTGAAACCTCGGGGATGGATCGTGCGGGGATGCAGGTGAGTGCCGGGGCAAATAACTTAAAAGAGGTTACGCTCAACTTTAAGTTAGCCAACTCGGTCAATGATTTTAAGTTGGAATCAGTCAAGATTTCCACCAGTGCGGGCACGGGCTTAGGGGCGTTGGTGGAAGTGATCAACAAGTTTTCTAACACGCTAGGCTTACGTGCAAGTGCCAATGTCATCGGGACCGGGGGTAAGCCCGTGCAATCAGGCACCATCCAAGGGCTCACCATCAATGGCGTGTTGATCGGGAACATCAACGATGTCAAACGCAACGACCGCGATGGACGACTCATCAATGCGATCAACTCGGTTAGGGAACGTACGGGTGTAGAGGCCTATATTGACATCTCTGGGCGTTTAAATTTGAAAAGCACCGATGGACGTGCGATCTCTGTGCATGCGGATGGGAAAAGCGGGGCTGTGCTTGGGGGTGGCAATTTTGTCGGCGTGTCAGGTAAAAGCCATGCGATCGTGGGGCGTTTGACTTTTGTCAAGCAAGATGCGCGCGACATCACCGTGAGTGGGATCAACTATAGCCATATTGGCTTGCATTCCTCTCAAGGGGTGGCCGAATACACGGTGAATTTACGCGCAGTCAGAGGTGTATTTGATGCCAATGTCGCTAGTGCCAGTGGGGGCAATGCCAATGCTACACAGGCAGGCCTCAACTTTAAGGGCATCGGTGCGGGAGTAACCAGCCTTAGAGGTGCGATGGTGGTGATGGACATGGCAGAGAGTGCGCGTGTCCAGCTAGATAAAATCCGCTCCGATCTAGGTTCTGTACAGATGGAGTTAGTGACCACCATCAACAATATCTCTGTAACGCAGGTGAATGTGAAGGCAGCCGAATCGCAAATTAGAGATGTGGATTTTGCCCAAGAGAGCGCAAGTTTCTCTAAATACAACATCTTGGCACAGAGTGGGAGCTTTGCGATGGCACAAGCCAATGCGGTCCAACAAAATGTCTTGCGACTCTTGCAATAGGGAGAATTGGGGCTTTGTCGCCTAATGCATGACATCTATGAAAAGAATTTGGCCATCTTGGCCACGAAGGACCCCTTGTTAGCCCTGCAACTCTCCCAAGTTAAAAGCAATCTCAAATATGAAGTCTTCATGCAAAAGGACGACTTCAATATCATTGACATCACCAGCAACACGCCCCTTTTTAAGCACAAACCCCTAGAGGAAAATCTCCAACGCCTCAAGGAATTAAGCCCCTATATCTACACGCCCTATTTGTATTTTTATGGTGCGGGGAATGGCATGCTTTACCGCTTACTCTTAGGGCATTCTCAAATCCAGCGAATCGTGGTGATCGAGCCTGAAATTGAAATTTTATTCATTGTCTTTAACTTGTTGGATTTTAGCGAGGAGATTCAAAACGATCGTTTGATTTTTTTGTTAGCCAGTGCGTGTTCTTACCAAATGCTTTCCTCTCTTTTTGACATGGACAAAAAGGCGCGCATTTATGCTAAAGTCTATGAGCTCATCATTTTCAACCATTACTACGATCGCTACCATGAGCAAATCCAGCAGATCAATCAAGATTTGATCAAGGCGATTGAAAATGCTGTCATCAGTGTGGGCAATGATGCCAGAGATGCCATCATGGGGATCAAACACCATGTCCAAAACCTCCCCTATCTGGTGCAAACCCCCACGCTTTTAAACTTGATTGATGCCCTTAAAAAGCGCAACGCCCTTTATAACACCGCCATTATTATCTCTACTGGACCTAGTCTTAACAAGCAATTACCCCTTTTAAAGCAGATCGCCCCCTATGCAACCCTCTTTTGCATCGATGCCTCTTTTCCCATTTTACATGCTTATGGCATCAAGCCTGACATTGTGCTCTCTTTAGAACGCGTGGAGGCTACGGCTAAATTCTATGAGGACACCCCAAAGCTTGCTCAAGAGGGTGTGATCTTTGCGATCACCTCCATTGTGCATGAACGCTTGCGTGAGGCGATCACGCATGGCGTGCCACAATTTAGCTTGCGCCCCTTTGGCTATACCAGTGTTTTTGGCTTGCATGAATATGGTTATTTGGGCATTGGCATGAGCGCGGCGAATATGGCTTATGAACTCATTGTGCACGCCCGTTTTGCGCGTTGCATTTTTATCGGTCAAGATTTGAGCTTTGCGCCTAGTGGGGCAAGCCATGCACAAGGGGCTTTGTATGGGGCTGATGAGATCGCCCCCAAGCAAGAGGGGGAAAAGATTTTTATTGAAGGCTATGGGGGAGAGGGGCAGGTGGAGAGTACACGGATTTGGAAACTCTTTTTAGATTTTTTTGAAAAGGACATTTACCACACGCCCTATAAACTGGAAGTGATCAACGCCACAGAGGGCGGGGCGCGCATACAAGGCACTTTAGAACTCCCCTTTACAGAATGCTTAAAGCGTATTCACGAGGATTTACAAACCACAGAACCCAAAACACCCCTCAATCTCACACCCCCAACACCCAAGCAAAGTGTGCATTTTTTAGCCAGTGCTAAGAAAACCTGCCAAGACATCATCGCTTATTCCAAAGAGTGCAAAGAAAAAATTGAGGGCTTGTTTTTAGAAGTGGCGGGGTTTTTAGAGGAGATCGAGGCCCTAAATGCCCAAAAACAACTAGAACGCTTGGATCTCAAAAAATTAGAGGAACTCAGCACCAAAATTGATGCGATCAAAGATTTATTTGAAGAAGTTAAATTTAACTATTGCTTTAATGATGCGATTCAGTCCTATATTTTCCACCAAGAGTTAGACATCGCCAAGATTGTGAGCAAAGCCACTTTTAATCAAGATGCGCTCAAAGCCAAACAATTAGAGTGGATTTACGCCCACAAGTACTGGCTTTTTAGCCTCGCTGGGGGGATCACCTGTGTGATGGAGATTATCGAGCAAGCCTTGCAAGCTTGGGGAAAAAATTAGCGCATAATTTTGGGGGCTCTAAAAAGGCTTATTAGACCCCTATGCTCTAATGCGTATAACCCATCGGAACGACCCCATTCTCTTCTGAGAGTCGCTTATGCTTTCCTAGTTTAGCGGTGTCTAACTCTTTGATCGCTTGCTTGAGGTCTTTTAAAAATAAGGACATTTGTTCCATACTCTGATCGGCGCGCACGACAATACGCATCACAGAGACATTTTGGAAATTGGCAGGGAGTGGATAAGCGGGTACCTGCCAGCCATTAAAACGCAGGCGATCGGCTAAATCATAAAGGTCCCATTGTTTTTCTTCTTGCGCTTGTGCATTCATCGCCCAGCAAACAATGGGGATATTCTCACCCCCATTAATCATGTCAAAAAGTCCCAATGCTTTAATGCCCCTTGCCAAGAAAAGCCCTACATCACGGGTTTTGGCATGCACGGCTCTATAACCCTCAAAGCCCCAACGCACAAAGCAATAATATTGTGCCCAAATTTGCGAGCCAGAGCGGGAAAAATTGATTTGAAAAGTGGGCTCAAAGTCCCCCAAATACGCCACCTTAAAGATCAATTCATCGGGCAAGAATTGCTTATCACGCCACATCACCCAGCCAATCCCCGGATAAATGAGCCCGTATTTATGCCCAGAAGTTGAGATAGAGATGACATTTTCAAGGCGAAAATCCCACGCTAGATCCGGCTCCATAAAGGGCAGATACAGTCCACCAGAGGCAGCATCGACATGGATGGACACGCTGATTTTAGCCTGTTGGTTATATTCACTTAGTAACCTATCTAAGGTCACAATGTCATCAAACGCCCCTGTATAAGTGATTCCCATGATGGGCACGATCCCAATCGTGTAGTCATCGCAAAGATCAATGGCTTTTTGCGCATTCAAGGTCAGGTCGTGCCAATCGCTCAGAGGAACTTCGCGCAACTCCACATCCCAATAAACGCAGAACTTTTCCCACACCACTTGGTAGCCCGAGCTGACAATGAGATTTGGCTTTTTGGCGTTGGTGTCGATGCCTAGAGCTTGTGCCCTCTTGCGCCATCTAAATTTCATCGCCATTCCGCCTAACATACAAGCCTCTGAGGAACCCACCGTGGAAGTGCCCAAATAATCCTCTTTAGGGTTGGCATTCCAAAGATTGGCGATGATATTCACACAGCGTTTTTCAATCTCGGTGGTTTGTGGGTATTCAGACTTATCAATGGCGTTAGTCGCCATGGAATCGAGCATGATTTTTCGGGCTTCCTCCTCCATATAGGTCTGCACAAAGGTGCAAAGATTGTAGCGGGGGTTGCCATCATGCATCATCTCATCGGACACCAACTGGTAAGCGATGCGCGGATCCATCATCTTTTGCCCTATCTTTTCGCGGGGCAACAAAACATCGCTCTCCGCACTGCCAAAAATGGGCGTAGAAGAAGTGTCCGCCTTAAAAACAAATTTTTCCTCATCTCTTTCGATGTGACTTTTTTTGTGTAACATGAGAAGTCTCCTATTTTCTTTAAATGTGCTTTAAACTGAGAGCTTTTTCCAAGCCTGCATGAATCGATAATAGCGGTTTTTGGTTTTTAAATCTTAAACACACTTAAGAAGTCATTGAGATCAAGGGTTTGCTGGTTGAGTTCATTAGAGGATTTTTGCATCGAATCGTTGATTTTTAATAAATCTTGCACACAGGCAGCGATTTTGTCTCCATTCTCAAGAACACTTGTGGTGTGTGCGTTGATTTTTTGGATATTGTTGAGATTAATCAAGGATTGATCCACCGCGCTCACAATCACGCTAGAGAGATGGTTCATGTGGCTTTGCATTTGGCTTGAGTGTTGGGCTAGAATTTGCATTAATTGCAGATTATCCTTTCTCTCTTGGTTCATCTTGGCAATGGATTTCAAAATGTGCTTGACAATGGCTTCACTCTCTGTAATATTGCCTTGAGTCCTCTCGGCTAATTTTCTCACCTCATCGGCCACCACCGCAAAGCCCCGCCCGTGCTCGCCCGCCCGTGCGGCTTCTATGGCGGCATTGAGGGCGAGCAAATTCGTTTGATCGGCAATCTCGGTGATGGCATCCAGTACACTTGAAACATTCTGTGCCTCTGTGGATAAAGATTGCATTTCTAGGGCATCATTTTCCTCATTGGCTTTGTTGCGTTGGACATGCTCATCAATCACGCTCACTGCTGCCTTGGTTTCAGACACATTTTTGAGCACGCCCTCTAAAAGCTCTCGGGTAGAAAGGGACACCGCCATGCTCTCATCTAGGATTTGGCGGCTAGAGTGGCTTAAATCCGTGTTACTACGGCTAATTTGTTCGATTTGCTTGGAATTGGAGTCCAAATCTGCAGAAATGGTGCCTAGAGACTTGGAGATTGCCGTGTTGTTTTGCACTTCCTTAAAGATTTTTTGTAAGGTGTTGCGCATGTACTCGATGAAGACATTCACCGATTTGGTCATCAAACCTATTTCATCATGGGTAACAATGGCGATCTTGTCGGTGAAAGTTTTACTATCTACGATGTGTTGTAATGCCTTGTTAATCTTTTGCAATCTCTTAAAAATATTGCGCACCACCAAGAGGGACAAAATTGTCGTAACAATAATGAGCAACACTTCACAGATTGCCAAGAATACAAAATAGTGGGTATTCTTGCTGATCTCAGTCTCAGTGAGATTTGTGATGTTTGTGCTGATTGTATCCTCTACTTGTTTGAGCAAATCGATTTTTCTTGTGATGGTTGCAAACCAGATTGTAGGCTTAATGCCAAAATTGCCCACAAGGTATTTTTTGATCAGTGCTTGGCGCATCGCCTCCACATCTTTAAAGCTTGAATCCTGTGAGACTTGGCGGAAAAACGCCACGCTCTTGGCATCCCCAAAGGAGAGGAAATATTTTGTAAAAACCTCTTGCTTGGCCACTAAGGCGATGAATTTAAAATAATTGGGATCGGCTGGGGCATTGGCGATGAAGATTCGATTGGCTGTAGCCCTCTCTAGCCCAGACATCTCTTTGGCATAAAGGAAGCTGATATAGCCCATCATTCTATCCGCAATGCGGGAGCTATGGATGATATTAATGGATTCTAGCACGCTATCTAAAAAGAGATCGATGCTTTGCGTGAAGTAGGCAATCGTGCTATCCACAAGTGCCTTCTTATCCTCAGATACCATGGCATCGCGGATTTGGGGTAATTTGTCTAAAAAATGCAACTCTTTTTGCAAGGTCTGTATGTATGCAACATCTAAACCCGGAGCGGAATTTAGAAATTTTTTAAGTTGCTCTAAGCGCGTATCTGTGTGCCGCCTTTGCTCTTGTAGCTCTTTGGCAAATTGCACCCCATTACTAGAGAGGAAACCCGCACTCATCCCGCGTTCTTTTTGCATTTCATGCACGAGCGCAGAGAGGTATTTGGACACCTCGACTTGGCGCGCTAAGTCCTTATTGCGCACCAAAGAGCCATAAGTGTTATATAATTGCCACAACATAAAGGACAATAGGGCTACCATCGGAATTGAAATGATTAATATGATTTTACTTTGTAACTTCAAACCATTAAGCGGACCCAAAAAAGACTCCTAAAAAACGCTTGTTATTGACAATTCTCTTAATAACCACGTCTATATCACCCAACATTCCTTGGAAATTCTAGCATATTTCACACAAACAAGGTTTAATGTGTTGGCGTGATTCTACCAACATTTTGTCTCTAGGTTTTCTCTATTTGTGTCAAAGGAGATTATATGCGACTCACCAACTCGCCTTTTGGACCAGTTGACTTCAGGTATGTTGCACGAACAAAGAATATCGCCACTGCTACACTCGGACCAAAGGCTTGCAATGCTTAGGCATATTCTCTCCTTTCTTTAAGATTAAACTAATCCACAACATTCACAAAACCGCTTGTTTTAAAGCGCTTGCACGTCTATTTGGGCGTTATTTGCCTTGATTTGGCAGGTTTCTATGTTTTGTTGGGAGCGCCCTAGTTGGATATTCCCATTATTGATTTTAATCTCTAAGGCGCGCACGCCCGCTTGTAGTTCAATCGTGCCGTTATTTGCCTTGGTGTAGCAGGTGTCTAGGGGCTCATATAAGAATAAGTCGCCCGAATTGACCTTAGCCTTGAAATTTTTGATCGCGCTTTTCACGCTGACACTGCCATTATTGAGCTTTAACTCTAATCGTTCTATGGGCGCATTCACCGCCACCTTAGCGTTGTTGGCAGACAAGTAAAGGGCGATGTGATTAACAGGCAGATAAATTTTAGCCCTCCGGAAAACCTTGCAATCCCCTTGCAAGCCCTTTTTTACTAAGAGGGCAAAGGCATCCCCAATGCTACGGATTCCCCTAATCTCTTCGACTAATTCCTCATCCTCTGGGGTGGTGATGTAAAGGCTGTGATCGTTGTGCTCGATCAAGAGATCCGAATCGCTAGTATCGCTTTCAAACACCACGAACGCGTCTTTTTTATCGGTGGGCAAGACTTCAATTTCCATCTTTAAGCCAAACTTCACTTCTAAGTCGCTGGCTTTAAACTCAAATGTTTTTTCCATCGCTCACTGCCTTTCTTAAAATTTCCTTTTGTTTGCGGATTTTTTCCACTAAAAAGGGCGCATTTTTGGGGACAATGGGGCATTTCTTGGATTTGCTGAGGTAGTTTTTGAGCACACAGGCGCGCCCCATACATTGGAAGAAAAAGAAACAATCCTTACAAGCGGGGTCAAATTGGATGTGCTCCTCCCACGCCTCGAGCTTATGCGCCTCTAGTTTTAACCCCTCTTGCAAATTACCAAATTTATTATGCTCTTGGTTGAGCGCGATGGTGCATTTAAGCACCTCTAATTTAGGATTGATCGTTAAATTCGAGGACTTGGAGGCATAACACACCGATCCGGCAATTTGGGTAAGCATGCCTAAATCGCCTAGTAAAAAGCCCTGTTCTTGCGCCTCCCTCTCCCAAGTGCCCTGCATATCGGCGCACCGCTATGACAAGCTTGCTTGCGCTCGGGCGTGATGGTGTTATTGCCCTCAGAATAAAGCCCAATGGGTCTAAAGAGTAGGGCAAAGCGGTGATCCCCATTGATAAAGTCAAGATTTTTAAAGAATTGCGCTCTTTGTTCGGGACTAGAGCTGTGTTGGTTGAAGTTACACCTCAACATGATGTAAAAGTGCTCTTTAAGCGCGCTGATCGCCTTGATATTGCCCATGATCTGATCATAACTCCCGCCCCCGCCACATTTGGGGCGCATTTTGTCATGCTGTTCTTTAAGCCCGTCTAGGGTGATCTGAAAGGCTTTGACATTGCGTTGCACCAACGCTTGCATGTTCTCTTGACTCAAAAGATAGCCATTGGTGGTCATAGAAGCAGTGTGTTTGATATGGGCAATTCTCTCTTGAAAGGCTAAAATCCATTTGAGGTTTAAAAGGGGCTCACCCCCGAAATATTCGATGCGGATGCGCTTGTCTTGGTTATGCGCGATGAACTCAAAGATTTTATCGCTGGAGCTGTTTAAATCTGGCGGTGTCCTCGTGGTTTTCATAGCAATAGACACAGCGAAAATTGCACGCATCCCCTGCTGGGAGCAAGATTAAATGCAACTCATTCTGTTCTTTTTGAATCTGCTTATCAAATTCTCTTTGGTAAAAGCCCTTTAAAAAGGCTTCATCGACTAGAAAAGCATTTTGGCTTAAAAATTCGAGGTGCTGAGCGGGGAAGTCTTCAGTAAAGGCGATTTGGTGCTTGGTTAGCTCTGCAATGTATCTTGGCTCAATGGAAACACCGATGTCATTGAACCAATTATAGAGGTAGAGTTCCCCCCCGATTATCTAAAATGCTCACTTGTTTGGGTAGCTGGTTGTAATTCATTTAAAGCCCTCCTAGTGGCTCAGCCGTAGCATAATTTTTTACTCAAAATCCTTAAGTTAGGGTTTAATATAGCCCAAATCTAAAAGCGCGTTCGCCATTTCTTTAAGAATGGGGCCGTTTTTGCTCCCCCCCTCGCCATGTTCGACTAAAATGGTGATGGCATATTGGGGGTTTTTGTAGGGCAAAAAGGCGGTGATCCACGCATGTGAGCGGTGGAAATATTCCATTTGACTCTCTTTGATGCGCACTTGGGTATTTTGATCGATCCCCACCACTTGGGCAGTACCCGTTTTGCATGCTAAAGCCACCTTCGTCCCACGCGTGCTTTTATAGGCTGTGCCCCCGGGGGTGCTACAAGCCCCATACATCCCCTCACGCAAGAAGGGGAGTTTGGATTTTTGTAACCCATCTAAAACATCCTGGGGCTTGGGATGTTCTTTAAGGGAAAAATGAGGGATGGGGAGTTTGCCCGAGGCAATTAGTGCAGTGTAGTTAGCCACCTGCATGGGCGTGGCTAGAAAAGAGCCCTGACCAATGGAGGTGATCAGCGTATCCCCCACATTCCACATCGCCCCAAAGCGTTTCATCTTCCAACTCGGATCGGGCAAGATTCCCACAAACTCATTGGGCAAATCCACCCCGGTTTTTTTCCCAAAGCCTAGTTTCCTGAAGGTTTTGGTGAGGTTGTCAATGGATATATCTAAAGAAAATTTATAAAAATAGACATCGACAGATTCTTTGATCGCCTTATAAAGATTGGTTTCGCCATGCCCCCCTGCTTTCCAATCCCTAAACTTGCGTTTCCCCACTTCAATATAACCGGGTGCAAAAACACTTGTTTTTTCCGTGATGGGTAGGTATTCTAAGAAACTCAAGGCTGAACCCATTTTCACCACCGAGCCGGGCGGGTAAAGCCCATTGATGAGGCGGTTTAACAAGGGGTTGTAGATATCATCTTGCAGATTTTTCCAATTAGCCACACTAATACCCCCAATAAATTCGTTCAAGTTATACTCCGGATAACTCCCAGCCACTAAAATCTCCCCAGTATGCACATCCATGACAATAATTGCGCCCCGTTTGTCGATAAACAGCGTGTCTGCCTTGTGTTGCAAGCGTTTATCGAGGCTTAAAATGAGATCATTATTGGTTTGAGGCTCCTTTTTCTCCAACACTTCCAATTCTTGATTGAGCGCATTCACGCTGACTAGCTTATAACCCATCTCACCTTGCAAAAAGTCGTTATATTCTTTTTCTAACCCGGTCTTGCCGATGGTGTGGGTGTATTGACTCTTGGGGTTTTCTTTGAGGTCTTGGGTGTTAGCCGCACTCAAATACCCGATCACATGTGCGGCTAGGGCGTTATTGGGGTAGTAGCGCTTGTTTGCCGCATTGATAATGATATGTGGGTTTTGGGTGAGCTTGGCATAGAGGGGTTGCATTTGGTCATAGGGGATAAAGTCCAAGATAATAATGGCATTGTGGTTGTAGCGGGAATTTTGTTTTTGGTAATCCTCGAGCGCGTCGGTGGGGTTTAAATCGGGGAAGTAGTGTTTTAAATACGCAAGCTGGGCTTGCAGTTGGGCTTTTTTTAAAGAGGGGGGGAGGGCGATGCTAAAACCTAGTTGGTTAATAGCGAGCAATTCGTGGTTGCGATCCATGATCAGTCCCCGGGTGGGCACTAAGATTTCTTTTTTGGTCATGTTGCGCAAAGCGAGTCGCTCAAAGTAGTCGTTGGTCTTGATTGTCAAAATAAAGATTTTGAGCAATAACAATGCCCAAACTAGGAATAAAAACCCTAAGACGAATTTATACCTGAGACTTAACATAAACCCTCCAGAGCACAAACTCAAAAAGGCTATAACCCACTAGATAGCGGAGCATTTCGACACTATTTTGATTCAAGAAAGACAGAATCACAAAGTAAATCGCATAGATTGCAAAAATATGGAGGGCATCACCTAGTGGGTTGTCTGCAAACATGTTCAAAAGCCAATGCACCACGATCTTATCGTACAGGATGAAGAGCAAAATCAAAACCCCCAAGGGTTCTAGGTGGATGGCTTCAATGCAGAGCAGACAAAAAAAGATGTAGAGCATCCACCCGTTTTGTTGGTCCTCTTGGGCACTGAGCATGCGGTAAAAGGCAAATAAAAACCCAATCATGGGGGGTAAAAACAAATAAAGGTCTTTTAAATTGCTATACAAGTAAAAGCCCAGCCCATAGGCGATCCAGCGGGTATAGTGCTTGAATTTAAGTATTTTCATCAGTTTTGATCCCAAAAAGTCCCTCGATGATCGCCATTTGGATCGCATCTAAAGAGCCAAATTTAGCAGAAATGTCAGTTGTTTTTAAGCAAGTGGCTAGGCAGTTGGGGGTTTTGTGCCAAAGGGCGTGTTGTTGGTTGGCATTGAGTTTATCAAATTTGGTGTAAATCCGGCGCACTTGTTGGGTGGGGGCAATTAACTGATCTAAAAAACACGCGACCTCTTGATCGAGGGCAAGGTTGGGGTGCCGTGCATCCACAAGGTGCAAGAAAAGCTTAATGCTACTACGTGTTTTTAACAAATTGCATAAAAAAACCCCCCATTCTTGTTGCAAACTCTTAGAAACTTTGGCATACCCAAAACCGGGTAAGTCGATACAATGAAATTTTAAGACTTGGTGTGTTAATTGCCATCTAGTGTCAAAAAAATTAGCTGTTTGGGTTTTACCCGGGGTGGCCGAGCTCTTGGCAATTTTTTGTTGCAACACCTTGTTAATTAGGGTGCTTTTACCCACATTGCTACGCCCCAGAAACACCACTTCGGGTAGGTGCATCGGCGGACAATGCTCTAGCTTACTGGCCGCACATAAAAATTGACTCTGCAGGACTTTAATGGGGGGCATGGGATTCCTTGGAGTGCTGGGCTTTTTGTTTGGCTTTTTTGGCCTTTTCTTGCTCGTTGGCTTTTTGGATGTCCTCCATATCAAAGATAAATTTAGCCGGCTTGTCTTTGCCCCCCACCACATCTGCATACCCGCTCACATTATTTAAGATGATCTCTTCGCCCTTAATGGAGTTGATCTTGCCCACTTCATTGACCACCGCATTTTGCAAGAGGCGGTATTCACGCTTGATTGCATCATAGATCAAGCGATCGGAGTGCCCCTCCACATGGCGGCCATCTTGGGTTACAATGTGGAATTTGACCGACCCGATCGCCTCGTATTTAATGGGTTTGCGTTTTTGGTTGGTGTAGATCACAACCTTATCAGCCGTGAGGGTGTCCTGCCCTTTTTTGATGAAAACATGCCCTTCAATGATGGTGGTTCTTTTCTTTTCATTGGCTAAAAATTTATCAGCAGTGATCTCCAAAGTCTCCTTGAGGGGCACAGCACCTAAGAGCCCCACTAACACCAGCAAATAGAATAATCTTAAAATGGCAAATCCCCTGTGGGTGATTTTCTTGAGGATTGTTGGGTATTTTCTAGGTTGATAACCGCGTGGATGTGTTTAGCCCGCAAGATTTTGGCCACATGGTTGTAGGTGATGTCATCGCCCTTCACATCTCCCTCTGGCGCACTCAAGTAAAAATACCCGTGCCCATCAAAAGTCTGTTTGCTGTGATCATAAGTGCCTTTTTGACTCCAAAAACTTTCGTTATTGCTGGTTGTGTAAAGAACGCCCTTAGGGAAGGTGTAAAGATCCTTTTTACGCACCACCACTTCTCCTTTAGCGTGCTCTTGGGTGTGGGTTTGGGGGTCAAACTTGCTGAGTGTAAAATCATAGAGCACCTCGTGATCGCTATATTGCAATGCTCTGCTCCCTTCAATCTTAAAATCGGTGCTGGCGGTGCTTGTTTGGAAAGCGTGGAATTTTTGCACCTCAATTTTAGCAAACTCGCCCCCTTTGGTTGAGAGACTAGGCTGGGGTTTTAAAAAAAGCAAAATCAAGCCCACCATCACCACGCTTAAAGAAATAAAAAAAATCCAAATTGAGTTGAGCCGTCCCACAAATTATTCACGCACCAAGATCGTGGGTTGGGACATGTGTTTGGCATAGTCATTTGCCTCTTCTTCGCTCTTAAAGCCGCTGATAAAAACGCGGTAGATGGGCTGGTTGTCTTTGATTCCTTCTACCATGCGGATTTTATGCCCCTTTTTTAATTTGGCTTGCCAATTGCGTTGTGCCTTGAGTGCCCCCTCTTTATTCCTAAAAGCCCCCATTTGCAACGAAAATTCCCCACCGCTGTAGCTTTGTTGGGTGGGACCGACTTTAAATTCTTTTTGGAGGGTGTGGTTTTGGGGGATGTTTAGAGTTTTAGCATATTGCTTGGAGACCACCCCCCCAAACCCTAGCACCTGCAGTTTGACAGGAGCAACCCCCTTGCCCACCATTTCAATATCCCTAGCGGCGATGTTGGAGAGATCGATGATGCGGTTAGGCACAAAGGGACCTCGATCATTGATCCGCACAATGGTGCTTTTGTTGTTATCCTTATTGGTAACCTTGACAATGGTATTCATGGGTAGGGTTTTATGGGCGGCGGTGTGGGCGTACATGTTATAAGTCTCGCCATTACTCGTTTTTCTAGCGTGGAAATTGGGGCCATACCAGCTAGCATACCCATCAAAGGTCTGCCCTACAGCGACTTTTGTTGGGTAGTAGGTCTTTCCACCCACCTTATAAGGGCGCATGGTGGCTCTTTGCATTGCCTCTGAATCAATCATGCCCCCCGTGAGCGATCGGGGTGTAACTTTAGCGGTTGTGGGCGGGAGAGGTGCGCTAGGGGAGGTTTTAGTGATGGGGGGTGTAGAACTGAGCGGAGGTTTGGGGCTGGGGGTGCTAGAGACACTAGGGGTGCTAGGCGTGTTTGGGGGGGTGGTGTGGAAACTGGGTTGGGGCTGGTAGGAGCGGCTAGGGGTTTGGCTAACAGGTGGGCTATAAGGCTCATTGGAGTAAGCAGGCGTGTTAGGGGAGTAAGAAGGGGCGTTGGATCGTGCCCCACCGAAGTTTCTAGCATCTTTATAAGCCCATAGACTTTCATGGGATTTGGCACTGGGGGGTGGTGTGCGGGGGGTGGAGGGGGTTTGTTTGCAACTGGCTAGAAACAACACACACACCAGTCCTAAGAGCCTATTGGATAAATTCATTTTGCGCCACTTTTCGACCACTTTTTTCAGAGGGTTGTTTTTTGAGGATCGGGATGATGAGGTGTTGGTTACGGCTCAAAAACGAGCCTTTTAAGTTGTTTGCCATTTTGAGCATCTCAATACTGATATGGAATTTTTTGGCAATGGAATAGAGGCTTTCTCTGGGCTTGACTTTGTGGCTAATGAAATTGCTGGCAATGTCTTTGCTGGGCGTGTAGTGTTGCCTAAAATAGGCCAAATTCTCATAGGGGATATAAACCATGCTTTTTTGCCCAATGGGGAGGAAATTATATTTAAACTGGTGGTTGTAAGATTTAAGTTCAATCAAAGAGAGTCTAGCTCCTTTGGCCACCTTTGCTAATAAAGTCCCCCCTTGAATTTCCAAACTGGCTAGTGCCACGCGTGATCCGCGATTCAGCAGATATTCTTTGTGTTCCAACGCATCGATATTGCTAAAGGCAACCGCCAAGCTCAAAATGGAACGGATATAGTTGCGAGTCTCTTTGGGCAAGAATTTTTTATCCTCGTCAAGTAAGATATTCAGATCATCGCTCCTAGCCTCTTTGATGGCTTGCAACACCCGACCCGGACCGCAATTATATGCCATCGCTACCAAATACCATTGCCCGGTTTGCTTGTAGAGCATTTGGAAGTAACTAATAGCTGCTTGGGTGCTTTTGATGGGATCACGTCTCTCATCGATATAACGATTAACCTTTAAGCCTAACATTTTGGCGGTTTCGGGAATGAATTGCCAAATCCCCACCGCCTTTTTATCGCTCTTGGCATCTGTAGCAAAATGCGACTCAGCCATCGCCAAAAACAAAAACTCTACGGGGATATTGGCTTGGATGAGCATGCTTTTAATCGTGGGGATAAAAACCCCATTGGCATCGTAATGTTTGATGAGTCCCTTCAAAGTTTGCTGGATATTTTGGTAGGTTTGGGTATTATCCACGCTCGCTAAAAACTCCCCATCGACCCCAAAGGCGTTTAAGGGCTTTAAATTCAATACATTATTAACTAAAGAGTGGGCACTAAGTGGGTTGCCCAGACAGAATGCCAAGAACAGGCTGATCAGGTTTAATTTTTTCATTTAGGACGCTCTTAAGCAACCAAAGAGGTTTTGGGCGTTTCGGGTGGTGATTTGCGCTAGGGTGTTAGGGTCTAGATCCAGCACATGGGCTATTTTTTGGGCAATTAGGGCAATATGCTTGGGTTCGTTGCGTTGTCCTCTAAAAGGATGGGGGGTTAGGTAGGGCGCATCGGTTTCTAGCAACAAGCGATCTAGGGGGATTTTAGGCAAAACCCCCACTAAATCTTTAGCATTTTTAAAAGTCGCCACGCCACCAATGCCAAAATAAAAACAAGAACTTAAATCCAGCAACACTTCATCGGCGTTGTAGCAATGCAAAACCCCCCTAAGATTGGGGTAACTTTTTAAAATGTGGTAGGCATCTAGGCTCGCCTCGCGGATATGCACGATCAAGGGCTTAGAATACTCTAGGGCTAATCCAATTTGTGCCCTAAAAATATCTTGTTGGGCTTGCTTGATGGAATCTGCTTGGCTCTCTTGGCGGTGGTAATCCAGCCCACACTCACCTACCGCCACACATTTAGGGTGCTGGATATGCTCTTTTAAAACACCCAAATCAAAACTTTGTTGATCTAATGGATGGACACCCACCGCAAAATAAAGTCCCGCATGCCTCTCGCTCAAGGCGATGGCGCGTTTTAAATCCTGTGGATCAGCCCCCGGGATAATGGCCACATTGACATGCACCTCCCTAGCACTCTCTAAGACCTCTTGTAAATCAGACTCATAGAGGGCGTGATCCAAATGGCAATGGGTATCAATCAACATATGTCTCCCTTACACAATCAAAAGCTCTATTATATTATAATCTCAAGCGATATAGCCTAAATTTTGCCACAAAAAAGGACACTTTAAGGAGATCACCATGTTTAGCGGGCTCATCTACCAAGTCGCCCAAGTAAAATCTCTTAAAGGCGATCTTTTAGAGATCAAGAGCGATTATATCCCCAAAATTGGGGATAGCATTGCCATTAATGGCGCATGCTTGAGTGTAGTTGCTTTAAACTCTCATGGCTTTAGTTTGCAACTCAGTCAATACACCCAAGAGAGCATCGCCCTAGAAAATTACCAACAAGGTGCGTTGGTGAATTTAGAACCTGCCTTGCTGGCTAATTCTAGACTGGATGGGCATTTAGTGCAAGGGCATGTCGATGGGATTGGGATCATTGAGCAAATTAAGTCTGTGGCTAATCAAATCAGCGTGCAAATCCAAGCCCCCCCCGATATTTTAAAACTCTGTATCCCCAAAGGCTCGATCGCCATTGATGGGGTGAGTCTCACTCTTGCAAGCGTGGGTGCTGAAAGCCTAGAGTTGGTGATCATCCCGCTCACCTTTAACAACACCCTTTTTAAAACCTGCCAAAAGGGGCGGCGGGTGAATATCGAAACCGATATGTTAGTTAGGAGCGTGGCACATCTCTTGGCCAAGCAAGCCCCTATGCCGACATGGCAAGTGCTAGACGCGCTCGCATTGGCTTACTAATGGGCATGTCCAAAGCGGCCGCACTGGCCTATAACATTGGCACAGACAACGCCCCTAAAGTAGTCGCCTCGGGTGTGGGACAGATTGCTAAAGCCATCATCGACAAAGCTAAAGCCTTCGATGTCCCGCTTTTTTGCAACGCTGCGCTGGTGGAATCCTTGTTAGATGTGCGTCTGGATAGCACGATCCCTCCCGAGCTTTACCAAAGTGTTGTAGAAGTCTTTGTTTGGCTACAAAATATTGAAAGCCACGCCCAAATGAGTTCTTAGAGTAGTTGCCAAATTAGCCTAAATAGGCTACAATCCGCACTGGATTTTACTTTGATAAGGACAGGGATGGAAAATAGGGACGATACAATCATCAGGTTCTCTGTGTCTTTACAGCAGAATTTATTAGATGAATTGGACAACCGCATCATCAAAAATGGCTACTCCTCACGCTCCGAACTGGTGCGCGACATGATCCGTGAGAGACTTGTTGAGGATAGTTGGTCTAAAGATGAAATGTTGCCAGAAATGGAAAATGGCTTGACCGTTGCGGTGCTGGTGATTATTTACGATCACCACCAACGCGAGCTCAACCAAAAGATCATTGACATCCAACATGAAAGCCATATCAGCATTTTATGCACCACCCATGTGCATTTAAACCAAAATAATTGTTTGGAAACCATCATCTTAAGGGGACGCCCCTCACAGATCATGCACTTGCACCTAGAGATTGGCGGGCTTAAGGGCGTGAAATTCTCCAAACTCACCAAAGCCTCTAGCTTCAAACAAAATAGCTAGGATTTTTGTGGATATTGCACTCTATGGTGGGAGTTTTGATCCCCCCCATATCGCCCATTTGGAGGTGATTAAACAGGCTTTAGAAAACCTCAAACCCGATAGACTCTTTGTGCTGGTGGCTTACCAAAACCCCTTTAAAACCCACCCTTGTTTTAGCCCCCAACAACGCTTAATGTGGATGCGCCAACTTTTAAAGGACTTAGACAAAGTGCAAGTGAGCGATTTTGAGATTTTACAAAACCGCCCCGTGCCCAGCATTGAAAGCGTGGAACATTTTTACCAAAAATTCCAACCCAACAAACTTTATTTTATCATTGGTGCAGATAATGTTGTTGGACTGGAACGTTGGGAAGGTTATTTGCAATTACAAAAATTGGTAGAATTAGTGGTTGTGCATCGGGAGGGGTACGCCCTACAACTCCCACAAGGCTTTAGGGCACAATCTCTGTTTTTGCCCCGCATCAAACGCCCGATCTCCTCAACCCAGATTAGAATTTGTTTAAAACAACACTGTATTAGCCAAGATATCCCCTATGCCCTGCAACCTTGTGCGATTCAAACTTTTAAGGAAAACTATGCCAAACCCAAGAATTACTAGGATCGTGGAACTCTTAGAGGATAAAAAGGCTACCGATATCGCCCTATTTGACTTGAGCAAGCAAGAATACATCACCGACCATGTGATTATCGCCACCGCCCTAGCAGGTAAACACGCTCTAGCCCTCTTAGATCACCTCAAAAGCACGCTCAAGCCTCTTGGTGAGGAATTTTATGCCATTGATGAGAGTAATGAAGAATGGCTTGTGATTGACTTGGGCGATGTGATGGTGCATCTTTTCACGCAGGCTTATCGCGAACGCTTCAACCTAGAGGGCTTTTTAAAAGATTACCACAACCCACGCGCGTGAATCCTACCCTCATTGCCATCATTGGGGCTAGTGGGAGTGGCAAGAGTGCCCTAGCCCTAGAGCTAGCCCAACGCTTAGATGCTGAGATTGTTTCACTAGACTCCTTGAGCATTTACAAAGAAATCAATATTGCCGCAGCCAAGCCCAGCCCCCAAGACCTGCAATGTGTGAAACATTACGGGATTAATGTTTTAGAAATCCATGAAAAAAACAACGCCCCCCTTTTTAAGCAAGAACTAGAAAAAGCGATCGCCACCACCCCTAAGAAAACCTTACTCATTGTGGGTGGGAGTGGTTTTTATCTTAAAGCTATCTTGGAGGGCTTAAGCCCCATGCCAAATTTAAGCCCTGAGCAACACTTAGAAATTCAAGAAAAAATCACAGCCCTGAATAATCCCCATGCTTTTTTGGCCCAAATCGATCCAGATTACGCCCAAATGTTCAAGCCCCAAGATACCTACCGCATCACTAAAGCCTTAGAAATTTATTTGGCAACTAAGACCCCCCCTACGCTCTATTTCCAAAAACACCCTAAAATCCCCTTTGATAGACCCATTAAACTCTATGCCCTACATGTGCTTAAAGAAAACCTGCACCAAAATATCGCCAAACGCACGGCACAGATGTTAAAATGCGGGATTGTGGAGGAAATTAGGGCACTTGTTGCCCAATATGGGAGCGATCACCAACCCTTTAGGGCAATTGGTCCTAAGGAGTGTTTGCAACACCTACAAGGCAAACTAAGTCTAAAAGAACTCTATGAAGCCATTTATACCCACACTTGCCAACTGGCTAAACGCCAGATGACCTTTAACCGCACGCAGTTTAAAGAGATTAGCTTGGTCGAACCACATGCGCTTTTAACAGATCTTGCGCCCTAATCGCGCACATGGGTCGTGCTTTTGATGATCACACTATTGTAGTCTTTTTGGAGCGGGCGGCGGTTGGGCTTGCTGTGCATGATGCGTTTGAGTTCCTCAAATTGTCTTTGAGAAATGCTGAGTGTTTCTTCGACAATAAACCAAGAGACACCCTCTGTGCAAGGAGGTGTGGTGAGTGAGCCATTAAAGTGGTAGTAATGGATGTCAGGGGGCAACAGAGTCTCTAGGGGTAAAATCTTGGGGGCTGACTTGTTTTTAAAGGAGCTAAATAAAGTGGTAAAAAGGGGATTGGCATCCCCAATATGGAAACCAATCCCCACGACCAACAAATGCCCATCATCATCTTGATGCACCAAGTGCATGCTTGTAGGCTCACGTTTGGAATGGATTGCAAATTCCATAGGAATATGGAAATGCAGGTTAATCAAGTAGTAGGGGTGATCGCGATAGAGAATAGTATTGGAGGGGGGTGCAAACTTAGCCACCAGAGTATGGTGATCGTAGCTAACAGAGGTGGGTCTGCGATCTTCATAGTCAAAAACGAGATTTTCTTTATCGGGTGTGTGGTAGTAGTGCTCGATGTTGATCGGGGATTGATTCTTGCCACTTTTGCAGGTGGCATAATCTTTGTGCAATTTATCCCAATGGTGGGCTCCCGTATGTTTGTCATAACTCCACTCACCAGCATTTAAGACACTAAGAGATAACAGACCGGCTAAAACCAACACATTTTTCATCAACATCCTTTTTGCTAGAAAGATACCTTGTTTATGCATGTATTTTTCTTTGAAAGTGACTTGTTTGTCTTAGTGGTAATCAAATCATGTAGTGAGGTAACAATCTGCCCAATCAAGTGTATTGGATGACACCCCTCTTGCCTCGTCTAAAAGCGCACCTTGAAACCCTTGCCAATGCTCCAAAAACAACACCCGATCAAAACTCTATATTGTCCGAATCAATATCGCTTGTGCCCGCACCCACGCCCTGTTGATAATTGCGCATTTGTTTGAAGACTTGCGCTTTGATGCGCTCAATGGCAGCACCTCTGTCGCGTTGATCCGCACTGAGCTGTTTGGAAAAGATAATTTGGCGTTGGCAATCTTTGATATTGATCTCCAAACCAATGTGGAATTGTCCATTGGCTTGACTCTCAAAGATTTTATTCTCAATGGTGTAAAAACCAGTCTGGTTAGTTTGTTGCACAAAGCGGGCATATTGTCCTGTGATCGCATCGGCAATTTCTTGATCGGAGTGGCTTGCAAAAATGATATTGGCTTTAGGCTTGGGGCTGTTGGCTTTGATAATGTCTTGATAAAACTGCGTGGATTGGGGCGTGCGTCCATAGGCACTCAAAATCTCATGCATAGGCTCCATCTTGTCCAAGAGGGCTTGGATTTGCTGTTTTTCTTTGATAAAAATGCCATGACAACCCGGGGTAGGCTGAAAGGGAGTGAGGGTGTTGTAAAGATTGGTGTAGCGTTTGGCTAAGAGGGACAAGAACATGTTCTTGTTGAGTTTAAGACGGGTATAGCATGTGTGGTGCGTGCATTCTTGTTTGTCTAATTGGACATTGACAAACTTGATGGAATCCACCACAAGTTGGATACGCTGACTCGATCGTTTGTCCAAGGTTTTATTTACCCTAGTGGTGTCGCTGGTGGTTTCAGAAGCCACATGCACCGCAATACTGCTAGCCAAGTCGCTTAAAGCTTTTTGCTTGGCAACTTCTTTACTCGATCCCGATCCGCTCCCATAAAAATAAGCCGGGTTAGTGGGTGTTTTTTCATACCAATGGGGGATGGCATTGAGGGCTAGGGGAGCACAGATAAAGATAAGGTACAATCGTTTTAACATAGCGATCCTTTGAATAAAGTTAGCAGATCATAGCATAAAAAAATGAGCACTACCACAACACTTTAACAATGTTGGTGTATTCAAAGCTCCTAATGTAAAGGATGTTGTGTTTATTGGAGCAGTATGTATCAGGCAATAAAAGCATGTTGTGGGCGGGGCATTGTTGCAGGCTAAAGCTGTAGATGGGTTGCCCTTCAGATTGGATAGAAACCTGTTCATTAGGGGTATTGAGGATACGGGCGATATAAATTTTGCGTGGGAAAGTTACTGAGTTGCGGATATCCGCAGAGGCACTGGCCATGGCAAACAAAGAGGAGACTAACCCACCCATCACCCCTAAATAGTTATTAGACAGAGCTTCAATCCCTAACTTTAAAATCGTGGAAGTAATGGCCCTTGTGAGGATGTAGGGGAGTTGTTTTTTAAATTCGCTTGCAATGAGCCCATCTACATAGACAAGCTCCTCAAAGTCCTTATTTTGTCTAGGGGTGGTGATACTAAAAGAGTTATGAAAATCTGAGCCATCTAGGAACTGTGGGAGGGCTAGGCTGGCATCATAGACCCCGTTAGGCAGGGGCAGGGGGAGATCAATTTTAAACTCTTGCTTGGTCGCTTGTTTACCATCTTCAATAAAAATCCAAGTGAATTTTTCTTTTGTAGGGTTAGCAAAGAATAAAAGATCCTCGCCTGTGGTGATCGAATGGGTGATCCCATAGGCTTCTTTGATGTAATCCATGCCCTTAGATCGATCGTTGTTGAGGGCATAGAAAAGCCCGGAGAGATAGGATACGGCTGGATTGATCAGATCGCTGTAAGCTTGGAAGTGATCCAAATTGGAATAATCTTGAGCCAAAATGGCATTAACCTGTGCGGCCGAATCTTGTGCGCTGAGTTTAGACGATCCTTTCTCTTGCATCTTGCTAATTGCTTTTTTGATTTCTTTGTGGTAAAACTCCTTGGCCCGCCTTTGGCGATCGTTGGCGCGGTTAAACTCAACCCGCGCACCATTGATGTCTCCTAGAAGCAAATAATCCATAGCTTTGTAATAATTCAAAAACACGCTCTCATAAACACTCCCCGTGTAGGATTTGACATTGTCATTAATCAAGATCGCACCCAAGTCCCCCATAGACTTCCCAAAGAGATTTCTGTGGCGATCAAATCTGGCTTCTGCGGCATTGAAAGCTTGGATGGATTGTTTGTAATGCCCTAACATCAGAGCACTCATGCCATTATCTAAATGCCATAACAGCGCATTCTTATGGTCCTTTTTACCCCTTTTTTTAGAAAAAGCATAGGCATCTTGCATGCCAAGCGGGGAGTAATAGGCGTGATCAAAGCGGGCAAAGGCTGCACGCTCCCCGGTACAACCGTATAGAAATAAAAACAGGAGAGCGATCCAATAGATCGTATAGCTCCTCTTTTGTTTTGATGGCGTTTGTTGGGTTTTCGTTTGCATTATGTCGGTGTCTCCGTCATTTGAATTTGCCTGCATTTTATCAAAGTATAAGCAAGTTTTAACTACAATCGGCTCGCCTTTTCCTAGACCTATGCAATGGGGTGTTAGGATAACGCTTCAGGGTGGAAACACAGCAGAGTAGCTTGATATCTTGTGTGCCTTAGTCATCTGGGGGAAGGTAGTTGATCAAAGAATGGCCGTATGAAAATCCTCTTTATGGGTGCACCCTTGTTTGCTCAAGTAGTCTTAGAACATTTGATCCAGCAAGGTTTTTGTATTTTAGGGCTTGTAACCCAGCCTAGTAAGCCATTTGGGCGATCTAAACAGCTCAAAGATATGCCCACAAAAGCCTTTTTACAACAACACAACCCAGCTATTCCCATTTTTGAGCCCGCCAAAATCGATGCACCCTTCATAGACAAAATACGCACGCTCAAACCCGATGCGATCGTGGTGGTCGCCTATGGCAAGATTTTACCCCAAGCCTTTTTGGACATCGCCCCTTGTCTGAATTTGCATGGCTCGCTCTTGCCCCAATTTAGGGGGGCATCCCCCATGCAAGAGATGATTTTACACGATCTGCCTACCTTTGGCGTGAGCGTGATTGCAATGAGTGCTAAAATGGATGAGGGGGATATCTTAGGCACAGCCTCCTTTAAACCAGAGGGGTATTTAAATTTAGGGGAGTTGGGCGCGCGTTTAGCTCCGATGGGTGCTCAGTTGGTAGGCCATGTGCTCAATAATCTAGCCAACATCACGCCCCAACCCCAAGATCATGCCCAAGCCACCTATTGCAAGAAAATCAGCAAGACCGATGGTTTGGTCGTCTTTGGGTGTGCCAAGTCTCTTTTTTTAAAGTCTTTGGCCTATGATCCATGGCCGGGGGTGTTTTTAAAAAGTGGTTTAAAACTCTTTGGCGTGCAACTCTTGGAGTCTAGCCAAACCCACCAACCTGGGATCATTCTTGGCATGGAGAATCAAAGCGTCATCATTGGTTGCCAAAAAGGAAGTTTGAAAATCTCTGCCTTGCAAGCCCCGGGCAAGCAAAAAGTAGAGGCTAAAGCTTATTTGAGTGGCAAGCGTTTAAAAATCCATGATATTTTAGAGTGATGCGCTTTTGTTATTTTAAAACTCTACCCTCTACCCAGCTTTATTTGCTCCAACAAATCAAAGATGGAACACTGGATTTACCCGTCTGTGTAGTGGCTAGGCACCAAAGTTCTGGGATTGGTAGCCGCCATCAGGTATGGGAGAGTGTAGAAAAGGCCTTGACCTTCTCTTTTGCCTACCCTTTAGGCGATCTAAGCTCTGATGTGCCCCAACAGAGTTGGAGCGTGTATTTTGGGTATTTGTTTAAACAGAGTTTGCAAACACCCTGCGTGTGGCTCAAGTGGCCCAATGACCTTTATAAGGAAAAAGCCAAAATAGGGGGCGTGATGACCCAGATTTGCCACAATGTGGTGGTGTGCGGGATTGGTCTTAATTTGCAAGCCAGCCAGCATGGTGCCCTAGGAGAGGTCGATTCGACAGAGGTTTTAACGCGTTTTTTTGCCATGTTAGAGGCTAAACCCTCGTGGCTAAGTGTCCTAGAGCCCTATAGTTTAGAGTTTAAAACTAACCACTACGATTTGCACTTCAAGCAAGGCGATCAACAAATATTTTTTAAAGAGGCGCACTTGCTAGAAGATGGGGCTTTGCTCATCGCGGGCAAAAAATACTATAGCTACCGCTGATGTTTTAAGCCAAGCTTTGTTAAGATAACCCTTTAATCGTTAAGGAATAGGCATGAATATCTCTATCAATTTGTATTTAATGTTGGTCGTGTTTGTTACTTTTATCGTGCTGATGTGGCTCTTGCATCTATGGGTCTATCAGCCTCTGTTGGCTAACATGGACGGGCGGGAGGGTTCTATGCAAAAAGATCGGCAGTTTATCGACAACACCACCAAAGAGATCGTTGCTAGCAAACAAGAGGCCAAGAATCTACTAAGAGAGGCACGGTTGCAAGCGGATAAAATTTTGCAAGATGCCCTCCAGCAAGCCCGCTCTAACTATGAAGTGGTGTTGGCGCAAAAAGAGGAGGAGCTCAACAAAGACTATAAGCGTTTTGCCACGCAATTAAAGGAAAGTAAAAGTAATTTGAAATTACAATTGTTGCAGGATTTGCCTGCTTTGGAGGCATCGTTGAAATTAAAAATATCTCAAATGTAGGGTTACCTTTGATGGAGCGCGTGTTGGTCGGGGTGTTGGCTTTAGGGGCTTTGTGTTGGGCAAGTGGTGGGGAGGCAATGGACATTTCCCAAACAGATATTGTGGAACGGGTCTTGAATTTCATTTTGTTCATGGGAATTTTGTGGTATGCGATGGGGGGGGCTTTAAAAAAGATGTTGTTACAACGGCGGGCGCGCATCTCTGAGAAACTCAGCAGTTTACAGGAGGAACGCCAAGCCATCAAAGAGGAAAAGGAACAGGCATTGCGCTCTTTAGAGGAAGCCAAGCAAAAGGCCAGCCAAATTCTCTCCAATGCCAAACAAGAAGCCTATCTTTTGACCCAAAAACACGAGCAACTCTCTAAAATCGCCATAGAAAAGCTCATCAAAAACCACCAGAGTCTGATGGACAAAGAGGAAGTCAAGGTCCAACAAGAAGTGATCGATGAGGTGCTTGAAGAACTCTTTAAATCCAAACAAGCCCATTTTAATCTGCCCACTTATATGCACCTCCTCCACCAAAGGGTCATCCCATGATAGAACTGGTCGCTAAAAAATATGCCAAAGCGTTGCAAGATAGCTTTCAGGCTCAAGATCTCGAGCAAGTTGTGCAGACCCTAGAGGGTTTGGTAGCTTTCTATGATCATGCCGAGTTTGTGGAGATCATCCATTCGCCTTATTATCCTAGTTCTTTTAAAGAGGAGCTTTTGACCAGCGTTTTAGAAGAACAAGACAGCAGGGTGCGTAATTTGATCCGCCTTTTGGCAACACACAAGCGCCTAGGTTTGTTGCCCCATATCTACCAAGATTTGCTTAGCTGGATACAAGAAAAGAAAAGTATTTATAGGGGGTTTTTATACACTAACCAAGAGGTGTCTTTGGAACAACTCAAGCACTTGGAACACAAGGTATCCGATCGCTTGGAAGTTGGCCTGAGTTTAAAAGTCTTTGTGGATGAGGAAATGGAGGGGATTAAGCTGGATATTCCGGGTTTAGGGCTTGAGATCGCCTTTTATAGAGACAATTTTTTTGCCCAACTCAAGCACCATATCATGGAAGCGGTCTAAAAATAACAAGGAGATAAAGTGCCAAAGTTAAAAGCAGATGAGATTAGTGCCCTCATTAAGGAGAGAATTGAAAATTTTGAGTTAGATGTCAATATCACGCAGGTAGGGCGGGTAATCGCTTATGCTGATGGCGTGGCTAAGGTTTATGGGCTTAAAGATGTGATGTCTTATGAAGTGGTGGAATTTGACACCGGTGATCGTGGACTGGCTTCCAACCTAGAAGAGGGGAGTATTGGGGTGATCGTTTTGGGGGGTGGGAAGCACATTAAAGAAGGGACTTCTGTTAGACGTACCAAGCAATTAATGAAAGTGCCGGTAGGTGATGCTGTCGTGGGGAGGGTGATTAACACACTGGGCGAACCCTTAGATGGCAAAGGTGCATTGGGGGCAGACACCTTTAAGTTTGTGGAGCAAAAGGCCCCGGGGATTATGGATCGTAAATCCGTGCATGAGCCCTTGCAAACCGGCATTAAAGCAATCGATGCGCTTGTGCCCATTGGGCGCGGGCAAAGAGAGCTCATCATCGGGGACAAGCAAACCGGTAAAACCACCGTGGCAATCGACACAATCATTAACCAAAAAGATCAAAATGTGATCTGCATCTATGTGGCGATTGGGCAAAAAGAATCCACCGTGGCACAGGTGGTGCGCAAATTAGAGGAATATGGGGCAATGGAATATAGTGTTGTGGTCAATGCCCCCGCCTCTGCCTCCCCAGCGATGCAATATTTGGCCCCCTATGCTGGGGTGACTATTGGGGAATATTTCAGAGATCAAGGGCGGCACGCTTTGATTATTTATGATGATCTAAGCAAGCACGCTGTGGCTTATCGCGAAATCTCTTTGATTTTGCGCCGACCCCCCGGGCGCGAAGCCTTCCCCGGCGATGTGTTCTATATCCACTCCAGATTGCTCGAGCGTGCGGCTAAAATGAGTGATGAAAAGGGGGCAGGCTCGCTGACAGCCCTCCCCATCATTGAAACCCAAGCAGGCGATGTGTCGGCTTATATCCCCACGAATGTGATCTCCATCACAGACGGGCAGATTTTCTTAGAAACTGACTTGTTTTACTCCGGTATCCGCCCGGCGATCAATGTTGGCTTATCCGTGTCTCGTGTGGGTGGGGCGGCGCAAATTAAGGGCACCAAACAAGTTGCCGGCACTTTGCGCTTGGATTTAGCCCAGTATAGAGAATTGCAAGCTTTTTCGCAATTTGCTTCTGATTTAGACGAAGTGAGTCGCAAACAATTAGAACGGGGGCAACGCATGGTAGAAGTGCTCAAACAACCCCCCTACTCGCCCCTGCCCATTGAAAAGCAGATTGTGATTATCTATACCGGTGTCAAGGGCTTTTTAGATGGTATCCCGGCTAATAAGGTGGTGCAGTTTGAAGAGAGCCTTTATCCTTTCTTGGAGTCCAAGTATTCTAATATTTTAGAGGATATCCGCACCAAGAAAGCCTTAGACAAGGATTTAGAAGCCATGTTAAAAGTTGCGATTGAAGAATTTAAAATCGGGTTTGTGATTTAGGGGGGCACATGGGTGGGAGTTTAAAAGAAATTAGAAAAAAAATCGCCAGTGTTAAGAATACCCAAAAAACGACCCGTGCCATGAAACTCGTTTCCACTTCTAAGCTTAAAAAAACCGAAGAAGTGGCACGCCGCTCTAAGATTTTTGCCCGCAAGCTCAACGAAGTTTTTGCCGATATTTGTGCCAAGATCAAGACTAGGGGTTTAAAAAGTATTGAAAGCCAGTATTTTTTCCAATTAGAAAAAACCCAAATCCAAAAGATTGATATTATCTTTGTTACAGCTGATAAGGGGCTTTGTGGGGGCTTTAATGTTGCTACCATCAAAGAAGTGGTGCGTTTGATTAACCACTATAAAGAACAAGGGATTAAGGTGCGCTTAAGGGGGATTGGCAAAAAGGGTGTAGCGTATTTTGCTTACAACGGGATTAGCTTACTGGATAAGGCTTTAGATTTGAGCTCCTCACCTGATTATGATCGCGCAAGTGCCTTTATTGATAGGGCGGTGCAAGATTATTTGAATGGTTTGACCGATAGCGTGGTGATTATCCATAATGGGTTTAAAAACATGATCTCCCAGCAGATCAAAATCAAAAAGATACTTCCATTAGAATTTGATAGCACCCAACTAGAAGAAAATAGTCTCCATAGTGGAGAGACACAGGAGGGGATCATGGTCGAACCTGATGATGAAGAGGGTGTGATCTTAGATGCTTTAGCTAAAAAATTCATTGAGTTTAACATGTATTACGCTTTGCTCGATTCCCTAGCAGCCGAGCATAGCGCGCGCATGCAGGCGATGGACACAGCGACCAATAACGCTGCTGATTTGGTGCGTTCGCTCACAATCTCTTATAACAAGGCACGTCAAGAGGCGATCACCACTGAGCTTGTCGAGATTAATGCCGGCGTGGAAGCGATTAGATAGTTTAAGGAGAAGACATGGAAGATCAAAACATGCAAGTTGGCAAGGATAAAAAAGAGGGGCACATCATTCAGGTGATGGGTCCTGTGGTGGATGTGGATTTTGATTCCTATCTCCCCATGATTTATGAAGCCCTAGATGTGGTTTATGATTTTGATGGGGAGAGCAAACACTTGGTCTTAGAGGTGGCGGCACACTTGGGGGATAAACGCGTGCGCACCATTGCGATGGACATGACAGAGGGGCTCACACGGGGGCAAAAGGTAGTCGCAAGGGGCAAGATGATCGAAGTGCCCGTAGGGGAGGCGGTCTTGGGGCGTATCTTTAATGTTGTGGGCGAAGTGATTGATGACAAAGAATCCTTAAAAGAACCCACCCTTTGGCCTATCCACCGCGTCGCCCCTGCCTTTGAACAACAAAGTACCAAAACCGAAATGTTTGAAACCGGGATTAAGGTTGTGGATTTATTGGCCCCTTATTCTAAGGGCGGTAAAGTAGGCTTGTTTGGGGGTGCGGGTGTGGGTAAAACCGTGATCATCATGGAGCTCATCCACAATGTTGCCTATAAGCACAGCGGTTACTCTGTGTTTGCGGGCGTAGGCGAGCGCACTAGAGAGGGCAACGACCTTTACCACGAGATGAAAGAGGGGGGCGTTTTAGATAAAGTCGCGCTGTGCTATGGGCAGATGAATGAACCCCCGGGGGCAAGGAATCGCATTGCTTTTACGGGTTTGACTATGGCAGAATACTTTAGAGATGAAAAGGGCTTGGATATTCTCATGTTTATTGATAATATCTTTAGATACGCCCAATCAGGAGCAGAAATGTCGGCGTTATTGGGACGTATCCCCTCTGCTGTGGGTTACCAACCTACACTAGCCAGCGAAATGGGCAAACTCCAAGAGCGTATCACCTCCACCAAAAAAGGTTCGATAACTTCCGTGCAAGCGGTGTATGTGCCCGCCGATGACTTGACCGACCCCGCCCCAGCCTCTGTATTTGCCCACTTGGATGCCACCACGGTTTTAAACCGCAAAATTGCTGAGAAGGGCATTTATCCGGCTGTCGATCCGCTCGATTCCACTTCGCGCATCTTAGACCCCCAAGTGATCGGGGACTTGCACTATAAAGTCGCTACTGGGATTCAACAGATCTTGCAGAAATATAAAGATTTGCAAGACATCATTGCGATTTTGGGGATGGATGAACTCTCTGAGGAAGATAAGCGAATCGTGGAGCGCGCCCGTAAAGTGGAGAAATTTCTATCCCAGCCCTTTTTTGTAGCAGAGGTCTTTACGGGTAGCCCGGGCAAGTATGTAACCCTCAAAGAAACCCTAGAAGGTTTTGGGGGGATTTTGGAGGGCAAATACGATGATATTCCCGAGAACGCCTTCTACATGGTAGGGAGTATCCAAGAGGTCATCGAAAAACATGAGAAAATGAAAACTGAGGGGCGGGACAAAAAAGAAAAAAGCGCATAAGGCTAGGTGATGGGTGCGATGGACTTAATGGTTAGCATTGTGGTGCCACAAGGTGAGATTTTTGCCGGTCAAGTGGATCGCATCACTCTACCCGGAGCAGAGGGTGAATTTGGCGTGCTCAAAGGGCATAGCAACATGGTTTCTTTGCTCAAAAGTGGGGTGGTTGAAATTGAAAGGGAACAGCAAATTAGTTTGATTGCGATCAACTGGGGGTATGTTGAAGTCAAGCATGCGAGCGTGGATATTTTGGCCGATGGGGCAGTGTTTATCAAGGGTGACGATGAGGTCTATAAGGCTAAAAAGCTCCTAGAAGATGCCACTTCCGATCGCATCGCAATTTCTAGCGTGATCGCCAAAATTGAAGCACATGGTTTAAGGTAGCCGTCGTGATCGCTGACTTTTTTAATGAGAGTGGTTGGGTAACCATTGCGGTGATCGCTTTGCTTTCACTGTATTTTATTTTAACCTTGTGGATATTTTTTTACAAATATGTTTCCATTAAAAGCAATATTATGCGTGAGAAGGATTCCCTAGAAGCCATTATTGATGGCCGCCAAGAGATGCCTAACTTCAAGTTATTTAAAGAAATTGGCGCACGGGTATCCCACGAGCTCTTGTCTGTGTGGAAGGGGCAGGTGCTCAAGCAAAATACCACCGGGTTAGTGGTGCTGAGTATCGTGGCTTCCACCGCACCCTTTGTGGGCTTGTTTGGAACAGTGGTGGAGATTTTGAATGCCTTTGGGCATTTGGGCACAGGTGGGCAAGTCTCTTTTGAGATCATCGCCCCGGTCATCTCAAAAGCCCTAGTAGCCACTGCAGCGGGCATTTTAACCGCTATTCCGGCTTATTCCTTCTTTTTGATCTTAAAGCGCAAAGTCTATGATCTGTCCGTGTTCGTGCAAATGCAAATTGATGTTTTGGTAGCCAAAGAGAAGTAATGTCTTATGTAGTAGATGATTGGGACAATGACAAACCAGAACTGAATATCACACCCTTAGTGGATATTATGTTGGTTTTGTTGGCGATCTTGATGATCACCACGCCCACCCTCACTTACCACGAATCGATAGAATTGCCCAAAGGTTCCAAAAACACCAACACCCCTAAGAACAAGATTTTGGAAATCCGCATGGACATTAAGGGCAATATTTACATCAATAAAGACACCTACCAACTTGCCTCCTTCCCCAAAGCATTTTTGCAAATTGCTACCCAATACCCTAAAAACACCCCCGTTTATATCCGAGCCGACAAAGGCTTGATCTACGATCACATCATTTTTTTACTCAAAAATATTAGAGAGGCGGGCTTTCATAAGGTTTCTCTAGTAACCAGTGCGTGATGAAAAACCAAGTTCTCTTTGTGGGATCGGGATTTTTGGCATGCATAACCTATGCGTTTTTATTAAGTCTGCTTTTAATACAAATCCAAACCCCTAAACCTACCCCTACGATTTTGCAAACTATGGATATTGATTTTTTAGTCGAAACTCCTGCTAAGTTGCCTGCACCCAAAGAGACCCCTAAACCCATCCCAACCCCTCCCAAAAACACCCCTCAACCCGACCAAAACCCCTTTAAACAAGACTTGGGCGTGCAAGATGTGTTTTCATCCATTCAGGGGTTTAAACATGCCCCACCCAGCCCTAAAAAAGCCACACCCCCGCCTCAGCCTAGCGTGAGCAAGGAGCAAATCCAGCAAATGCGGCAAGCTCAAGAGTTATTACAAGGGATTCAATTCAACCAACACCAGCAAGCCTTTAAGGATTTGCAGAGCAGTTTAAATAATTTTCAGGAGCATTTGCAGGTCATTAAAAATAAGGACATTGATTTCCAAGTGCCCCAAAAAGAAAACACATCGGATCAAGAATTTAAAGCTTGGGTGCAACAAATTTACAAAATCCTAGACGATCAATGGCATTTGCACTTTTACCAAAAAACCCAAGCAAGTGTGATAATTTACATTTCAGAGGAGGGCAAACTGCAGTTTAGCGTGGTCAAACCCTCTCCTTTTGCCGATTTTAACCAACAAGTGTTCACCTTCTTAAGTGCCCTAAAAAACAAAACCTTCCCCCCCTATCCGGGCAGACGGGCGATCACTCTCCAAGTTAATTTTAAAACAAAGGATTAATGATGCGGATTTTATGGCTTGTGCTGTGCGCCTCGTGCCTCTTTGCTGCCGATGCGGATTTAGATATTATCAAAACCATTCAAAAACTCTCTAAAGTTGAAGTGCGCTACACCAACCCCCAAAGCCCCTATCTCAAAAAAATTTACACCATGCTCTTAGCCGATTTGAAGATCAGTGGGCATTTTAAAGTCATTACGGGCGGGTTGCAACAACCTAACAACCCTAACTACAATGCGCTAGCTTCTCAGGGTGTGCGCCTATTGGTCGAATTAAGCATGGAAGAGCCCACTCAAGTTAATGTCCGTATCCATGATGTCCAAAACAAGAATATTCAGAGCATTAAGGATTATGCCTTTGAGGATAAAACCCTCTACCCCTTCATCGCCCACCATGTGGCAACAGATGCCCATGCTAGTCTAAACTTGCCCTCTGTGGCTTGGATGAATCGCCTAGTGGTCTTTGCGCGCTATATCGAACCCGGGGTTACCAATATTGCGGTGGCAGACTACACGCTGACCTACCAAAAGGACATCATCCAAAACAATTTGTTAAATCTCTTCCCCAAATGGGCCAATACCGAACAAACAGAGATCTATTATACGCAATATCTCCAAGAACCCACCATCGTTAAATACAATATCCAAGATGGCTCTAGTGAGGTCATTGCCCAAAGCGAGGGGATGGCTGCCGTTTCTAGTGTAAGTCCTGATGGAAAAAAATTGCTTTTAACCCTAGCACCCGAGGGGCAATCTGATATTTTTTTATACGACACGGCCAAAAAAACCCAAGAACGCTTGACCCAATACAGCGGGATTGATGTTTCTGGTATTTTTATCAACCATGCCAAGTCCATGGTTTTTGTCTCCGATCGATCTGGTCAGCCAAATATTTATATCAAAAAGCTTAACCCCAATGCTCCCGCCGAGCAGGTGGTCTATTATGCCCAAAATAACGATTCGGTGAGTGCTTTTGGAAATAAAATTGCCTTTGTGAGCCGTGAAGAACGCGATGAGAATGGACAAAGTGCTTTCAATCTCTACATGATCACGCTCAAAAGCAACCATGTCCGCCGTTTGACTGCTAGCGGAGTCAATCAAATGCCCCACTTCTCTGAAGATGGCAAGGCGATCATGTTTGTCAAAAAAGCAGCCCAACAAAGTGCGCTAGGTGTAATCTTGCTAGATTATAACCAAAGCTATCTTTTTCCGCTGAAGGGCATTAACATCCAATCCTTTGATTGGTGATCACTGGTTTTTTAAAGTTTTGTTATATAATCAGGAAAATTAGTTTCAAGGATGGTTATGAACGCAACGATGAAGGGAGTTCTTTTGCTTGGTTTGTTAGTTGTGGGCTGTGCTGGTCGCCATGTGCCCCCGGCAACTTTACCTCCTGAGCAACCCACACCAGCTCCACAGCCCGCCTTTAAGCAGGATCAGACCATGCAAAAAGAGCAGGTGCAACCCCAACCCACACCAGCTCCACAGCCCGCCCCACAGCCACAGCCAGAACCCCAACCCGCTCCAACCCCAGAACCCCCCAAGGCTACTTTCCCTAGTGGCACGATCATTGGAGAAATTTACTTTGACTTTGACAAATACAGCGTGCGCACAGACATGCAAGATGTGATCGATGAGAGTGTGCAAAAGATTAAAGATTCACACATGAAAGTCCTCTTAGAAGGCAATACGGACGAATTTGGCACGGGCGAATATAATTTTGCATTGGGCTTAAAACGTGCCTTGAGCGTCAAGCGGGCTTTGATTGTCAAGGGCATTCCCAAGGAGACGATTAAGATTGTCAGCTATGGAGAGACCAAGCCAGCATGCCAAGAAAAAGTCAAAGAGTGTTACCGCAAGAACAGAAGAGTGAATATTAAAGTGGTGGATTAGGTGGGTGTTGTGGTGTCCCGTTTTGGACTGTATGTAGGGCTTTTGGGGGTTCTTTGTGCCGAGCCCTCTGCTTTTGATTTGCAGAGTGGTGCGACCAAACAAGAGCTCAACACGCTCAAATCCAGTAACCGGAATTTAGAAAATATCCTCACCACTCTACAAAACCAAACCGATGCGCTTTCACAACACCAAGATGGGCTCAATAATCTTTTTAAAGGCCAAGCAGCCAAGTTGCATGACTTCTCCACAACGCTAGAGAGCCACGATCAAGCCCTCAAATCCTTGAAGGCAACCCAAGAGATGCAAGCAGACATGCTCAAAAGCCAAGCCAACTTGTTAGAAACCCTCAAAACCCAAGTGGAGAGCAATAAAAACGCCCTCCAACAACTCGATCAAAAAATTGCCGCTACCAACCAGCTCATCACGCAGATGAATACCGATTTTGCTAGTAAGTTGGCAACTATCCAAAAATCCATTGATGATCAAGCGCAGGCAAATGCCCAAAAACTCCAAGAGCTTGCCCGCATCCAAGAAAAGATAATCCAAGAAAAAACCACCCCCCCCCAAGTCCCTACCCCACCATCCCAAGCTCCAGCTCCAGCAACTACCCCCTCCCCCCAAACCCCGCCCGTGATCGTCCCCACCTCCTCCTCCCCCTCCAAAGAGTCCGCTCCCCAAGTCCCGCAGTCCTTTATCAAAGATTATGGCAAGCGCAAAGAGATTTTTCAAGAGGCTTTGAAACTTTTCCGCCACAAGCAACACGAGCAAGCGGGCGCACGGTTTGAGTGGTTGGGCGAAATCAAGTACCGACCTGCCTATAGCTATTACATGGCTGGAGAATGCGCCTATGAACAAAAGCACTACACCCAAGCGATTAGCTTTTACAAGCATAGTGCCCTCATCAAGGATAAAACCACCTACATGCCCATTTTGCTTTGGCACACCGCTTGGTCTTTTGGGTTTTTGAAGGATCAGGCTAATTTTGAACGATTCATGCGCTCTTTAAGCCAACTCTACCCCCAAAGCGAGCAGGGCAAAAAAGCCACTGAGATTTTGCAAAAAAGGCAGAAAACAGAGTCCAAACACTAGGTTTATGCTACAATAGCCCACCTAAAAAGAAAGGACATCTAATGCAAGAACAAGCACAAGTTGCCATCATTGAATACCAAGTACGCGATCAAGCCACCCAAGAAATTTTAGATTCCAATGTGGGGCAAAAGCCCCTAGAGTTTTTGATGGGTGCTGGACAGGTGATTGTAGGGATTGAAAAGGCAGTTTTGCATGCCAAAGTGGGCGAGAGCTTTAGTGTTGCCATCCCCCCCCATGAAGCCTATGGCGAATACCGCACCGATTATCTCCAAGAAGTCCCCAGAGATCAGTTTGAGGGGATTGAGTTAGAGCGGGGCATGACCCTCTTTGGACAGGGCGAAAATAACCAGAGCGTGCAGGTGAGTGTGAAAGATTTTAGCGATAAAATGGTGATGTTGGATTATAACCACCCCTTAGCAGGCAAGGAACTGGTTTTTGATCTCAAGGTACTAGGCTTTAGAGAGGCCTCTGAACAAGAGATTTTGCGCGGGCATGGCGGGGGTGCTAAAAAATGTTGCGGGGGTGGGTGTGGGTGCTCACACTAGAGTGCACCTAGTTTTTCTAGCAAGCTAGCCTCATCTAGGATTTCAATTCCTAGCTTACGCGCCTTTTCTAGCTTGTTCCCGGGGTTTTCTCCGCAAATTAAATAATCTGTCGTTTGGCTCACCCCTGTTTGGACATGCGCGCCGAGTTGCTCTAGGCGACTAACCACTTGTGCCCTAGGCTGGCTTAAAGTGCCCGTGATCACCACATTTTTACCCGCCAGAAAAGAAAAAGATGGTTGGGATTTTGGGGGGGTCCGTGGCTGGATGCGCTCTAAAAGTTCTTGGATCAAAGAAATATTTTGGTGGGCAAAATCCACAAAACAGTTCGCCATTTGACTCCCAAAACCCTCGATCGCTTGGATTTGCTCCACACTCTGCAAAAAAACCTCCAACCCGAAAGTTTGGGCTAATTTTTGACTGGCTGCTTTGCCGATATGCTCGATTCCTAGCGCATTGATAAAACGCCACAGCGGGGCGTGCTTGGTGTTGGCAATGCTCTCTATGAGATTTTGAGCCTTTTTGTGTTTCCAGCCAGGCAGAGCTAGCAAATCTTCTAATTTGAGATCGTAAAGACTGGCAATATTGGAAAGTAAGCCCCTTTGATAGAGTTGATCGACGCTTTTTTGCGCCAAGCCCTCTATCTCTAAGCCTTCTTTAGAGGCAAAATAAACGAGACTTTTTTTGATCCGTGCTGGGCAAGTGGTGTGCGTGCAGATCAAAAAAGGTTCTTGGCTAGCCAACTCGCTTTGGCACTCCGGGCAATGCGTGGGGGGGGTGATGGGGGTTTGTGTACCATCACGCAAGTGGGTTAAGGGCTTAATAATCTTGGGGATCACATCCCCGCTCCTAATCACCACTACGACATCATTTAGGCAAATATCTTTTTTTTGCACTTCGGTGTAATTGTGCAGAGTAGCCCTAGAAATAGTCGCACCCTCCAATTCTATAGGCTCTAAAAGCGCTACAGGTGTTACCACCCCGCTACGCCCCACTTGTGGCAATACCCCTAATAAGCGGGTGTGTTTCTCTAGGGCAGGGAATTTGTAAGCAATCGCAAAACGCGGGGCTTTGATCGTCCAACCCAATTCTTCTTGTAAGCCCCAATCATCAATCACAATCACCATCCCGTCCATTTCAAAGGGGGCTTGGGCACGCTTGGCTAATAACTGACTATAGGCTTGTTGGATTTGTCCAGCGTTTTGGCAGGCGATAAACTCTAGGTTCAAAAAACCCCAGCTAATCACTTGATCCATCATCGCCTTAAAACTTGGGTTACTAGAATCGATATGCCCTAATCCCCAAGGTAAAAAGCTGAGTTTACGTTTGGCAGCGATGCTGGAGTCTAATTGGCGTAAGCTCCCCACAGCAGCGTTCCTAGCGTTAGCAAATAAGGGTTCTTGTCGTTCTAGGCGTTGCTTGTTGAGGGTAAAAAAATCATTCTTTTTGAGCACTACCTCCCCGCGAATCTCGATAGGCTTTGTGTAGGGGATGTTGAGCGGGATAGATTGAATCGTTTTGGCATTATGGGTTACAAGCTCGCCCTCTGTGCCATTGCCGCGCATGGTAGCACTCTGCAATTGCCCGCCTTCATAGTAGAGATTGAGTGATGCGCCATCAAGTTTGGGCGAACAAGTGAAGGTGGCATTGGGATAGTCTTTGAAAACGCGGCTAAGCCATGTTTGCAACTCGGTGCCATTAAAGACATTGTCCAAGCTCCACATACGCACCAAATGCACTTTTTTTGGCAAGTGATCCAAAATAACCCCGCCCACACGCTGGGTGGGCGAGTGGGGCAAAATCTCTTGGGGGTGCTTGGCTTCATACTCTAGGGCTTGGCGGTAACACGCATCATACTGGGCATCGCTGACCAAAGGATCGGCCAAGACATAATAATGATGTGCCCACTTGACCAACTGGGAAACCAAGAGCTGGTAGCCCTTAAAAGTTTGTATCATTTGCTAGCTCTTGCTATAATGGCGTTAATTTAGGGTAAATTTTATCTCTTTTTAGGTTAAAATAGCTTGAGCGACTATATCGCCTAAAGGATAGTTTTGATTAGCGACATTGATAGCACCATTTCTTTACACCTCAATAACGAAGCGCAATTCTTGTGTTTCACGCTAACGAGCGATGGAAACAACGATGCCGAATTGTATGGCATTAATATTTTTAAGATCCGCGAGATCATCCATTATGATGGTGATGTAACTGAAACGGTGGGGGGCAATGAGGGCATGATGTTGGGTTTTTTGACTATTCGGGGTGAATCTGTGCCCTTAATTGATGTGGGGCGTTGGCTCTACTACGATGCGCGCATGCCCAATCGGGATTTGAGTACTTCTTCTGTGCAGAGTGATAAAAACTTGGTCATTGTGTGCGAGTTTTCGGGGTATGTGGTGGGTTTGAAGATTTTTGCAATCAAGCGGATTGTGCATAAGAGTTGGGGGGAGATCAGCGTGGGGGACAAGCAGGGTTTTGATGCGGGGGGGAAGGTGAGTGCAATCACGCGTTTTGAGCAAGAGCGGGTGATTCAGATTTTAGATGTCGAAAAGATGTTAGTAGAGACTTTCCCGGCGATCCAAGAATTAGACTTCCTCAAAACCCAGTTTGTTGAAGCGGTGCAGAGCGATAAAACGATCTTTATTGCTGAAGATTCGCAAGTGGCGATGAAAAATTTAGAAAAGATCGTGGAGAGTTTGCATTTAAAATACGAAACCTTTCCTAATGGGGATGAGCTCTTGAAACGGCTTTTTTCAGACAACATGATCGATGAGGTCGGGGCGGTGATCACGGATTTAGAAATGCCGGTTGTATCGGGCTTTGAGGTGCTCAAGCGCATTAAAGCCGACGCGCGCACCAAGCATTTACCCGTCATCGTCAATTCTTCCATGAGTAGCGAATCTAATAAACAACTTGCCGACTCGTTACACGCTGATGGGTTTGTGATCAAGTCCCATCCTCATGAGATCCAAGAACTCTTACAAGGATATTTAAAAAAATAATAAAGGCAACGCATGCTGAGGACGCAATTATGTGCAGAGGTGGGGGTAGAACATATCCAAAAAAAGGTGGAGTTATGTGGGTGGTGCAATAACTACCGCGACCATGGGGGTGTGGTTTTTATCGATCTGCGTGATAAAAGCGGGTTGGTGCAACTGGTCTGCGATCCTAGTTCGCCCGCCTACGAGCAAGCTAGCTTGGTTAGGCATGAAGATGTGTTGGTTATAGAAGGTGTAGTGCGCCCTAGGGGAGAGGGCTTAGAAAATCCCAAGCTCAAAACGGGCAAAATCGAGGTGGTGTTAGAATCTCTGCGACTTGAAAATAAAAGCCTAACCCCACCCATTGCCATAGGCGATCCAAGTGTGAATGAGGATCTGCGTCTGCAATACCGCTTTTTGGATTTGCGCGCCCCTAGGGCTTATGAGATTTTTAGAATGCGTAGCAAGGTGGCTAAAGCCGTGAGGGATTGTCTGGATCGCCTAGACTTCTTGGAGATTGAAACTCCCATGCTCTCTAAAACCACCCCCGAAGGGGCGCGCGACTTTTTAATTCCTAGCCGTGTGCATGACGGGGCATTTTTTGCCCTGCCCCAAAGCCCCCAACTCTTCAAGCAAATTTTAATGGTAGCGGGCATGGATCGCTATTACCAAATTGCCAAATGTTTTAGAGATGAAGACTTGCGCGCTGATCGCCAACCCGAGTTTACCCAAATTGATGTGGAGATGAGTTTTTGCACTCAAGAAGATGTCATTGGAGTTGCCGAAACGCTTTTAAAAGAAGTCTTTGCCAATGTGGGCATAGAGGTCAAACCCCCCTTTAAACGCCTAGATTACCATGAAGCGATGGAAACCTATGGGAGCGATAAGCCCGATTTGCGTTTTGGGTTGCCCTTAGTGGAGGTGGGCGATCTGTTTTTGGATTCTAGCAATGAGATTTTTAAAACAATCGCCAGCGATCCCAAAACTAACCGCTTTAAGGCTTTGAAAGTTCCCGGTGGCGATGGTCTGCTCACCCGCAAGGATTTAGGTCAAGCGGAGGAATTTGTGCGCCAGTTTGGGGCTAAGGGGCTAGCCTATATCCAAATCAAGCCCGAAGGGGCTAAGGGACCCTTGGTCAAATTTATGCCACCCCACTCTTTGCAAACGCTTTTGGATCGCTTGCAAGCTAAGAATGGGGATATTATTTTCTTTGGCGCAGGCGAGAAAAAGATCGTATTAGATTACATGGGGCGTTTGCGCTTGAAATTGGGTGGCGATCTCAACCTGATTGATTTAGATGCCTTTAATCTGCTTTGGGTCGTGGATTTTCCCATGTTTGAGCGCAACGAAGGGAAGTTAAGTGCCGCCCACCACCCCTTTAGCCTACCTAAAGACATTGACAACCCCAACCCTGAGGAAGTCCAGTCGGTAGCCTATGACATCGTGTTAAATGGCGTGGAACTGGGCGGGGGGAGCATGCGTATCCACAAAGAAGAAATCCAAAAAAAGGTCTTTGAAATCTTGGGCATTGGCGCGCAAGAGGCGCAAGAAAAATTTGGCTTTTTGCTGGATGCCCTGCGTTATGGCGCACCCCCCCATGGGGGCTTTGCGATTGGTTTTGATCGTTTAATCATGCTCTTAGCCAAGGTGCCCAGTATCCGTGATGTGATCGCCTTCCCCAAGACTCAAAAGGCAACTTGTCTATTAAGCCAAGCCCCTAGCCCCGCTAGCGAGGAACAATTAAGAGAATTGCATATCCGTTTAAGAAACCCCAAAAAAACCTAAAGGAGATCAATGAAATCTTTATTTTTAATCATCGGAGCCCCGGGTAGCGGGAAAACCACAGATGCACAACTAATCATGGAGCGCAATCCAGACACCATGGTGCATTATTCTACAGGTGATCTGTTGCGTGCTGAGATTGCTAGTCAAAGTGAGCGGGGGCAACACATCGCTCAATTTACCAGCAAGGGCGAATTAGTGCCCCTAGAAATTGTCGTGGATACCATTATCCATGCCATTAAAGGGGCTAACAAAGATGTGATCATCATCGATGGCTATCCGCGTAGTGTAGAGCAAATGCACGCTTTGGATCGCGTACTTAAAGCCCAAGAAGAAGTGAAATTAAAAGGCGTGTTTGAGGTCAAGGTCAGCGAAGCAGTGGCCAGAGAGCGTGTTTTAGGGCGTGCGCGGGGCGATGATGATAAAATTGAGGTTTTCAACAACCGCATGCAAGTTTATTTGAAACCCCTAGAACATTTGGTGGAGTTTTACAAAGTGCAGGAAGTGCATCAAGTTATCAATGGTGAGCGCGCCATTGAAGAAATTGTAGGCGATTTGCAAGCGCGTATCCAAGAAAACATTTAAGGAAAAACATGGACATCTCAAAAATCCCCACTGGGAACAACCCCAATAAAGTTAATGCGGTGATTGAAATCCCCTACAACTCCAATATCAAATATGAGGTCGATAAAGAGAGTGGTGCGGTTTTGGTGGATCGAATCATGTATGCCTCTATGGTCTATCCAGCCAATTATGGCTTTGTGCCCCACACCTTGAGTCTCGATGGCGATCCAGCCGATATTTTGGTGCTAGGTGAAGACCCTCTGCAAGCCGGGAGCGTGATCCCTTGTCGTTTGATTGGCGTGTTGGTGATGGAAGATGAAAGCGGGATGGATGAAAAACTCTTGGCTGTGCCCCTAGAAAAGATCGACCCGCGTTATGCCAAAATCCAAGATTTAGAGGATTTGCCCCCCATTGTGCTCCAAAAAATCAAACATTTTTTTGAAACCTACAAGGATTTAGAGCCCGAAAAATGGGTCAAGGTCAAGGACTTTGGCAATAAGAGTAAAGCCCAAGAAATTTTGCAAAAGGCGATTGAGAATTACCAAAAATAGGCTTTAGTTATGTAAAATCCGTGCAAGTCTTTTAGAAGGATTTGTCGTGGGCTTGCGCATTTTGGCGTGCTTTTTGGCTACTTTTGTAGCAAATGGCTTGGCGCGTTTTGGGTATGTGGTGTTGATCCCTTTGCTCATCCTCTCTGGGAAACTAAGCGAAAACCAAAGTATCCAGCTGGGCATTGCGGTGATGGTTGGTTACATCTTTGGAAGTGTGACTTTAAGTTTCTTGCAAAAGTATCTCTCTTTAGAAAGTATCGCTAAAATTAGTTTTTTAGTAATTGCCCTCAGCTTTTTTGCTTGCTTTTTTGATTATTTACCCTTTGCTTGGAGCTGGGCCTGGCGTTTTTTAGCTGGCGTGGCTTCATCGTGTTTGATCGTCTTATCCGCTCCTCTGTGTTTGCCCTTTGTGCCCGAATACAAGCGATCCATGGTCAGTGGGCTTGTTTTTAGCGGGATTGGGGTCGGGGCTGTCTTTAGTGGCTTCATTTTGCCCCATTTTGCCCATGCGATCCACTTTGCATGGATTTTCTTAGGTGCAATTAGTCTATTTGCCTTTGGTCTGGCTTGTTTTTCACTAAGGACCCTGCACCCTGCTAAAACGGCTACCAAACACGATCACCCTTTTAAAATCTCCTATTTTTTTGCTCTCTTGCTGGTTTCAGTCGTGTTAAACGCCATTGGTTACTTACCCCACACGCTTTTTTGGGTGGATTATTTGGTGCGTTTTTTGCACTTTAGCAAGGAGAGTGCGGGGACTTCGTGGGCATTTTTTGGCTTTGGCGCGGCTTTGGGGACAATATTAAGTGCCTGGCTAGCCCAACGGGTGGGCTTAAAAAACGCCTCCAGCATTATTTTAACCCTTAAAACCCTCTCTTGTGTCTTGGCAGCCTTTTCAACCAATCTCTACTGGCTCAATCTCTCCATTTTTCTCATGGGATTGGGCACAACGGGGAATTTGACCTTGACTAGCACCATGGCTTTTCACATCATGGGCAAAGAACATTTTGTCCAAGCCTCTAGCGTGATCACCTTGAGTTTTGCCATCTTCCAAGCCCTTTTTTCTTTTATCTTCACTTGGGCACTCGGGTCGGTGAGCTTTTTTGCTATGTTTGTGGTGTGTGGGCTTTGTTTGCTAGCCAGTCTGCTCGTGCTCTTGCCCCTCCCCCAACATTTATTTAAGTCTTAATCCATGACCATCATTTTTGCCAGCAACAACGCCAAAAAACTCCAAGAACTGCGCGCGATTTTGTCCGAATTTGAAGTCCAGAGTTACCGCGTCTTTTTGGAGCCTCTAGAGGTGGTTGAAACAGGGGCTAGTTTTAGTGAGAATGCCCACCTCAAGGCACGCGCCATTTATGATCGCCTCCCCCATAAAAACGATCTGTGTGTCTTGGCTGATGATAGCGGTTTATGTGTGGATGCTCTCAATGGAATGCCCGGAATTTTTAGCGCACGCTTTGCAAACATTTCTGAAAATGCCCACCAAATCGCCCAAGGGCATTTTGCGACCCCACAAAAAGACTCGGAGGATACAAGCAATAATCTCAAACTCCTGGCTTGTTTAAAAGAGTTGGGGATTAGCCAGTCTAAAGCTTCTTTTGTGTGTGTCATGGCGTTGTGTATGCGTGTGGGTGGGGTGTTGCAAGAAAAAAGTTTTAGGGGGGAGTGCAAGGGCAAAATTTGCCAAGCCCCCCTAAACCCAAAAGCCTTTGGCTACGATCCACTCTTTATCCCTAAGGGGCACACCCTAACTATGGATCAAATTCCAGAAAAAAACACCCTCTCGCATCGCTTTTTGGCTTTGCAACAATGCAAGGAGTTTTTAAAGCTCTATTCTTAACCCTTACTTGCACCAACGGCTTGAGTTTTTATTCTCCCCACGCCCAGCACAAAGAGTAAAAGTAGCAAGAGTAGGGCATATTGGCACAAAAGCCCGCCAAAATGCCCCAAAGAGAGCAAGAGATTGATTTTAGGATAGCTAGTGATCCAGTTAGAATAACGATCCCAACTGAGTGCCAACAAACCCGCCCCAATGATATTGCCCACTCCCACTAGCATAAAATGAATCTGCCCCTCCATGGCCCTAAAAAGCCATCCACATTCACATCCACCGGCTAGCACAATGCCAAAACCAAAGAACAAACCCCCAATCAAAATCCCCGGGGAAGCCCACATGATTTTTGCCGGAACGCCCAGTTGGATATAGCCAAACACCCCGATACTAGCGATCATCATGCCCACAACCAACGCGCAAGCCGGACCTGTCTTGCCCCATACAAATAAATTTCTAAAAGCACAAGTGAAGCAAAATTGTGCCCGGGCAATCACAAAGCCAAAAAACCAGCCAAAGCCTATCGCCCATGCCAGCGTGGCTAAGGGAGCGCGCCAAGCTAGAGCAATCACACCGACAAACACTCCTAAACCCAAGATGACCCCAACTTTAAGGGGCAAAACAACCCCTAGAGATTTGGGGCAACTTACAGGACGCACAATTTTAAGCCCCAAATAGATACCCGCTAAGCTAGCCCCCGTAAAAAACCACGCATGCAAGCTAAATTGGGGAATACCCGTCATAAAACTTGCCAAATTACAGCCCATCCCCAGTCTAGCCCCAAAGCCTGCTAAAACACCCCCCAGCAAGGCACGCATAAAATGTGGTGCATATCTGAGGCGCACACCCCCACGCCATAGAGCCGCACAAAAAGCCCCCCCAAACATCCCTAAAACCATCATCCCATCCACGCGTTCCAAAACACCACCCGATAAGCCAATGATTTTAAAATAGCCCAAGTGGGCTGTATCCACGCCCAACAAGTCTAAAATATGAGCACTCCAACGGGTCAATTCTCCCGTAAGTGCCCAGTAGGTACCGGTTAGACCAAAGTAAAAGACAGAAGCCACGCAGAGAGTCAAGGCACAAGGTAAAAACGCCCATTTCTGTGTGAAAAAACGCACGCAAAACCCTAAAATGAGAATACGCCCTAAAAGCGTGTCAGCCAAACTGGCCCATTAAGAAGAAAGCTATTCTAACAAAAATAGTTGAATATTGGGGTTAGCCAAGGGGCTTCTAAGTGAGTTAAAGAGTTATTGATCTTGCTCACCTATGTTCTTGAGCATACAACAAGCGCAAATCATTCAGGGGGGTTAGTTGCCCTTTGTGTTTTGTGTAAAAATAGTCCCAACCATTGTGGTTGATTTTGTTGAGAATCTTGGCACTCATTTTGTGGATGGAGAGCACCACCCCGCTACTATCTTGCACATGTCCGCTAGGCAAAACTTGGCATTGCTCCACCCCACTTGGGGAATATAAAGCCTGCCCCACTTGCAAATACCCTGAATTGACTAAGGTTTTCATCGCCACTTTGGGGGGCTTGCTCTCATGCTCTAAAGCACTGAAAGAGTCCATAGATACAGGTATTTTGGCTATCCGCTCTAAAGCAGCTTGGATGTAAATAGGGTCTTTTTCAATGCCCAAGAAGTTACGCCCCAATCTTTTAGCCACCGCCCCTGTGGTGCCCGTACCAAAAAAGGGGTCTAGGATTAAGTCCCCTGGTTTTGTTGCCATTAAAAGCAACTTTTCTAAGAGCTTTTCGGGCTTTTGGGTGGGGTGGAGCTTACACCCCTTGGTGTCTTTGAGTCTTTCAGCCCCCACACATAGGGGGATTTCCCAAATGGATTTTTCTTGCTTGCCCCCATTGAGGGCTTTTAAGGTTTTGTAATTAAAAGTGAAGGGGGTTTTTTTATCCCTAGCACACCAAAGCAAGCTCTCATGGGCATTGCATAGGCGATTGCCATTAAAATTGGGCACGGGATTAGATTTTGCCCAAATGATGTCATTAATCACCCAAAAGCCTAAATTTTGCATCAAAGCCCCTAAGCGGTAGATGTTTTGGAACGAGCCAATGACACAAATACTCCCCCTTAAAACCCGTTTGCACTCTGTTAGCCATGCCCCACAAAAGCTATCATAGTGGGCAAAGTCTTTAAATTTGTCCCACTCTGCAACCACGCCACTAAACTTCGCCCCACCCACTCTTAAAAGCTCCCCTGAAGTTTGCATAAAATAGGGCGGGTCGGCAAAGATAAAATCCACACTGCTACTGGGCAAAGTCTTTAAAAGGGCGACACAATTACCCTTTAAAATGATATTGGTTTGCAAGGAGCTTTAGCGTTCGATCACTTCGTACTTGAGACCTTGTTTGGCGAGTTCTTCTAAGAAAGGATCGGGGTTGAGCTGTTCTAAATTAAAAACCCCCTTGGAGTTTTCCCCACCCCAAATATCTTTGCAAATCATCATCGCCCCCACTACAGCGGGCACGCCTGTGGTGTAGCTGATCGCTTGCGAGCCGACTTCTTCATAACATTTTTGGTGATCGCACACATTGTAAATATAGATCCGTTTTTCTTGCTTGTTTTTATTGCCATGGATATAGCAACCAATATTGGTCTTACCCGTGGTCTTGCCCGCCAAGCTTACTGGATCGGGCAAGAGTTGTTTTAAAACCTGAATGGGCACGATCTCAGCTTGCCCCCCATTTGTGGTAGGCACTTGCACGGGCGCAATATTGAGCATCCCCACATTGGCCAAACAACGCATGTGGTTAAGATAATTTTGCGAGAAAGTCATGAAAAAGCGGATGCGTTTTAAGCCTTTGATGTGTTTGACTAGAGATTCCAACTCTTCATGGTAGAGCAAATAAGAATCACGCTCTCCAATCTCGGGGTAAGCCCAAGTTTGCTTGATCTCTAAGGGCTTAGTTTCTATCCATGTCCCATTTTCATAGTAACGCCCGGGTGCGCTCACCTCTCTTAAGTTGATTTCAGGGTTAAAATTGGTCGCAAAGGGGTAGGGGTGGTTGCCTGCATTGCAGTCCAAAATATCAATGTTATAGATATCATCAAAATAATGTTTTTGGGCATAGGCGCAAAAGACATTGGTTACCCCCGGATCAAACCCACACCCTAGTAGGGCAAAAATCTGTGCATCCCTATAAGCTTGATCAAAAGCCCACTGTTCCTTGTATTCAAACTTGGCAACACTGGGGTGTTCATAATTAGCAGTGTCCAAGTAATTGGTTTTAGTTTGCAAACAAGCTTGCATGATGCTCAAATCTTGATAGGGCAAGGCGATATTGAGCACCACTTTAGGCTGGTATTTTTCAATTAAAGCCACCACTTCCTCTACGCTGTCGGCATCTACTTGCTCACAGACGATCTCTCCCAAACCTTTGGCTTTGACACTGGCGGCAATTTGTTCGCATTTAGAAAGGGTGCGGCTAGCCAACACCACCCTCTCAAACAAATGGCGGTTTTGGCAGAGCTTGTGGGCTACCACTCTCCCCACTCCCCCCGCTCCAATTTGCAAGACTGTGAGCATTCTATCCCTTTATCCAATAATAGGTCTTTGAGTGTGCTATTATATACGAAATATTTTACCCTTTAATTAAATGGAGGTCTTGATGCAGACAATCTCGCTAGATGTTTATGGAACCTTAGTCTGTATGGTGGGCGTGTTGTTATTGGGGCGTTACATCATCTCCAAGGTCAAATTCTTACGCGATTATGACATTCCTGAACCTGTAGTGGGCGGTGTATTGGTGGCATTTGGCATTATGGTTGCCCACCATTTTTATAACTTTAAGCTGGTTTTAGACTCCAGTCTAAAGGAACCCCTAATGCTCACCTTTTTTATCACCATTGGCTTGAGTGCCGATTTTGCCTCTTTAAAGAAAGGGGGCAAAATGCTAGGCATTTTCCTAGTGGCAGTTGCTATGTTTGTGGTGTTACAAAACATGGTAGGGATTGGGATTGCGCGTTTAATCGGAGTCGATCCGCTCATGGGCTTGCTAGGGGGCTCAATTTCCTTGGTGGGCGGGCATGGCACCAGTGCGGCGTGGTCTGAAGTGCTCTCCAAAGCCCCCTTTAATTTTTCCCAAAGCCTAGAGGTGTCGATTGTGTGCGCCACATTTGGGTTAGTCAGTGGCGGGATTATTGGCGGACCTGTGGCGCATTATTTAATTAAAAAGCACCGCCTAGAACCCAGTGTCCAAGAGAGAAAAGAGCGCACAGAAGGTCCTATGATGGCTTTTGAAACCCCCAAACAAGAACGCCTGATCACGGCCAATAGTTTCGTGCAGAGTTTGGCTTTGGTGAGTATTGCCCTCTTGTTGGGGACTTTTATTGCCAAGCACACCAAAGCCCTCACTTTAGGCTCGATGACCTTGCCCACTTTGCCTACTTTTGTATGGTGTTTGTTTGTGGGGGTGTTACTGCGTAATCTTTTATCTTATTCTAAAATCCATAATGTTTTTGATCGGGAGGTGAGTGTAATTGGGAATGTGAGTTTGAGTTTATTTCTAGCCTTTGCCTTGATGAGCATTAATTTAATGGAATTGGTGAATTTAGCCCTCCCCATGGCGGCGATCCTCACCTGCCAAGTGGTGTTGATGATTCTATATAGCATTTTTGTAACCTTCCGCATGTGTGGGAAAAATTATGATGCAGCGGTGCTGAGTGCTGGGCATTGTGGTTTTGGGTTGGGTGCGACCCCAACAGCGATGGTGAATATGCAAACGGTTACCAATCACTACGGAGCTAGTCACATGGCGTTCATTGTCGTGCCCTTGGTGGGGGCATTTTTTGTGGATATTATCAATGCTCTGGCTATCCAAGGCTCTTTGAGCATGATTTTGCAACTCTTCCACTAATGTTAGAGATTAACCAACTTTGTATGCGCGCCTGTGTGGCTCGGGCTTGGGGGGTCCAAACACTAGCCTTGCCTAATCCTAGCGTGGCGTGCATGGTGCTAAGTGGTAGTCATGAAGTATTAGCCTTGCAAGCCCACCAAAAGGCAAATACCCCCCATGCCGAAGTCTTAGCCCTAGCCCAAGCCTTTAATACACTCAGTCCCACACCCATGCCGACTAGCATAGACCCATTAGATTGTGAGGCGACCTACCATTTTTTAGCCCAAAACCACAGCGGGCTTTTCAAAGACTGCACTCTATTTGTTACTCTAGAGCCTTGCGGGCATTTTGGCAAAACCCCCCCTTGTGCGGAGCTACTCGCCACAATCCAGCCTAAGTGCGTGGTGATTGGGGCTTTAGAGGAGAGCCAAAAGGCTAGGGGCGGGGTGGTTTGTTTAGAGGGTGCGGGCATTGAGGTGATTCAAGGCGTGCTTAAAGCCGAGTGTGAGAACCTCTTAATCCCCTTCAAATGCTTACAATCTAAAGGTTTTTTCAATCTCTTTAAGATCGCTATGCGCCTTGATGGCTCTTATGGGGGCAAGATTTCAGGGACTCAAAGCCAAACTTTCACCCACAACCAACGTGGGGTAGCTAACACGCTCATTATTTCGGGTCAAAGTGTCCGCACCGATCGCCCCTTGCTTGATCACCGCTTGGCTGACCCGCTCTATCAAAATAGACTCTGTGATGTGGCGATTTTAACTAGAGATTTAGCCCCCTTAGATCAAAGTATCCCTCTTTTTGGCGTGTCGGGACGTTGTGCTTGGGTGTGCCACCACTTAGAGGACTTGCCCCTTGATCGTGGCTTTAATCTCATTGAGGGCGGACTAGGGCTTTTAGAGGTTCTGCACGATCAAATCGACATGCTTTTAATCCACACCAACACTGCCCTAAGCCCCACAAACACCCCCATCCAGCACACTATTAACAAAAATTTTACCCCCCGTTTCACCCAAATTTGGGATCACGATGTGTTACTATGGCTATCTTGAGGTTTTACCAGCCCCTGCATGGTTATGCCTACAATAGTGCTAGCCTCTTTCTCGCCCATTTTGCTAAGGACTTCATCAAAAAGGGAGACACCCTTTTAGAAGTGGGGGCGGGCTGTGGGATTGTGGGGCTACTTTGTGCTAGGGAATTTGCTAACCCCCTAGATTTGATCGAGATTGACTCTAATCTAGCCTTTTTTGCCACGCTCAATAGCCAAAAACACCCTAAAGCCCGTGTGATCTGTGCGGATTTTTTAGATCACCCCTTTAACAACCACTACCATGCCATTATTTCTAACCCCCCCTACTACTATAAAAACAGCTTAGAGAGTGCCAACACCCAAAAGGCGCGCGCCACCAACCAACGCTTCTTGCCCTTGCAAGCCCTTTGCCAAAAAGCTTTTAAATTACTAAGACATAGAGGGTATTTGATTATGTGCTACCATGCCAATTTGACCGACATGCTCTTAAATACCTTGCAACAAGTAGGCTTTAAGGCGTTGTGTCTGCGTTTTGTGCATCCCTTTAAGGATAAAAAGGCGGCTTTGGTGCTTTGCTGTGCGCGCAAAAACTCCAAGAGTTTATTAGAGATTCTCCCCCCCCTCATCACCCACAACTCTAAAGCCCAGCAAGACAACACCCCCGAAGTGGCGCGCATTTACCAACACTTCAAAACCCATAGTATCAAGGCTGCCCTTGAGTGAAATTTTATGCGCCCATTGCCACCTACCATGCCCGCCTAAGGGGGCGATCAAACTAGAACAACCCCAACCCCTTTATTTTTGTTGCCATGGTTGCCAACAAGTCTTTTTGTTATTGCACTCCCTAAACTTGCAAACCTTTTATGACAAACTAGACAAGGGCACTTTAAGCCCGGTTACACCTGCACCTAATTATGATGAGGCGCGTTACACCTCCAAGCCCTTTTTGCAAACCTTCACCACGCATCTAGAAAATGGGGATTTAGAAGTCGCTCTTTTATTAGAAAATATCCATTGTAGCGCGTGTATTTGGCTCATTGAGCGGGTATTATTAAAACAAGAGGGGATTCAATCCGTGCAGATCAACTACACCACGCACCGCGCGTATGTCATTTTTGATCCCAATGCCACCCATATCCCCCATATCCTCAACACCATTGCCTCGATTGGCTACCATGCCAGCATTTACGATCCCAACACCCAAGACAAACGCGCTAAAAAAGAGCATGAGAGCCACTATATCGCCCTTGTGGTGGGGATTTTCTCCACCATGAATGTCATGTGGATTGCCATCGCCTCCTATGCGGGCTATTTTTCGGGCATGGACTCTAGCATGGCTTTTAAGCTCCATATCGCCTCGTGGATTTTAAGTAGCCTGACCCTCTTTATCACGGGGGCGGGCTTTTTTAGAGGGGCTTTTTATGGCTTAAAACATGGCTTTTTGGGCATGGATTTGGGCGTGAGTTTGGGCGCGCTAGGGACTTATCTTTACTCCATCTATGCGCTATTTAAGGGGCTAGAACCTTATTTTGAATCGGTGAGCATGATCATCACCTTTGTTTTTATCTCTAAATTTTTAGAACTCAAGGCTAAGATACGGGCTAATAGCGTGCTGGATGGTTTGCAAAGTAGCTTACCTGTGCAGGTGCTTTTGCTTAAAGAAATAGAGGGGCAGATTCAAAGGGTGCTTGTGAGCCCTGAAGAGGTGGAGGTGGGCGCGCACATAGAGGTTTTGGCTGGGGAGAGTGTGGCTTTAGATGGCGTGCTAGAGAGCGAGAGCGCACAGGTGAGCACCCAAGCGATCAATGGCGAAAATACGCCCACCACCCTCCAAAAAGGCGATCATATTTTGGCGGGCTACACCAACCATGCTAACACCTTCATTTACCAAACCACCATGCCTTTTAAACGCTCGTTTTTAAGCCAAATGGTGCAATTAGTGCAAAAAAGCTTTATGAGCAAGCCCGCAATCCAAGAGGATACCAATAAGCTAGTGCGTTATTTTGGCGTGGTGGTTTTAGCCATTGCGTTCTTAAGTTTTTTGGCATGGTGGTTTTTTGCAGGGGCACAAAGGGGCTTGGTCGTGGCGATTAGCGTGGTGGTGGTGGCATGCCCTTGTGCTTTTGCCCTAGCCACCCCCATTGCCCTGATCTTAGGCACTAACCGCGCTTTTTTACAAGGCGTGCTCATCAAACAAGCCTCTAGCTTAGAAACTCTAGCCAAAGCCACCCAGGTTTTTTTAGATAAAACCGGCACACTTACAGATTCTCTAAGTGTGCGGGCCCAGCACACCCACGCCCCCTATGATCCTAATTTGCTCCTAGCCTTGATCTGGCACAACAACCACCCCATCTCCCTTGCTCTCAGCACCTTTTTACAAGCCCAGCATGCACGCGCGGGGCTAGCCCTAGAGTCCATCACCCAAGAGATAGGGGGCTTAGAGGGAATCTATCAAGGGCATATCTTGCATGGGGGGAGTTTGGCTTATTTGCAAAGCAAGGGCGTAGAACTTGGGAATGCAGAGGGGGATTTTTTTTATAGTTTGGATCACCAACTCTTGGCTAGCTTTAGCTTGCATGCCCCCCTTAAACCCGATGCCCCAGAATTGGTCAGCCAACTTAAAAAAATGGGTTTGGGGGTGGAGATTTTAAGCGGGGATGCCTCTAAAGAGGTCTTTAACATCGCCCAAAATTTGGGCATTGCTTGCCAAGCCCCCTTGAGCCCGCCAGAAAAATTAGCCATTGTAAATCAAGCCATTGGCAACCAACAAATAGTCGTCATGGTGGGCGATGGGATGAATGATGCGCCTAGCCTGGCACAAAGTCAAGTTTCTATCTGCATGCACGCGGGCAATGACTTGAGTTTGATTTATAGTGATGTGGTTGTGTTGAATAATCGCTTAAGCAGTGTCTTAAAAACATTTCAGATCGCTAGGCATGCTTATAAAATTGCCAAGCAAAACCTCATCATTAGTCTCGCTTATAATGCGCTTTTGATTCCGTGTGCGGTGTGTGGGCTCATCAATCCCCCCCTAGCAGCCCTGAGCATGAGCCTAAGCTCGCTCCTAGTGGTGGGGAATAGTTTTAGATTGCGTGGTTAAAGTTAAGGGTTAGCCGATCTCCACATGAAGCCATTTAAATTCGCCGTAAGTCCCACGAATCTTGTTTTCTAGGCAACTAAAATCCCAACATTCATTTTTAAAATTGCCCAGTAAGCATCCTACGCTGAATTTATGGCAATTTAGTTCAGAATTATCAATAGCAATCCACGCGTATTCTTTGCCTCTTGCTCTACTCCCTGCGCTTTCAACAGCTGTTCTAGCTCTTTGGGCTACTTTTTCTAAGCCAAGCGAATTACCATCTTTGCCACAGGCAATATAAATTTTCCCGCCCTCTTTAAGCTTGCCCGCTCTTTCATCCTCTAGGCGCGTTAAAAAGTGGCGGGGGTGGGCATATCTGATGTAAGCCTTGCCATCCTTGTCGGTTACTTCTGCGATGAGATTATCCCCAAGATAAATACCCGAATGTGCAACCCAAAAGCGTATATCACAATACAAAACGCTTCCGGGTTTAGCATACCCTTCTAAGCTTGTAATTTTTGCCATGAAAACTCCTTTTGCATATTTTTTATCCTCGATTGTTTCATTTTTTTTAAAACCTCCCCAAAATGTCCAGCAAGGTTCGGGCTGTGTGCTGGGCTAGGGCTAGGCTCATTTTTTGGTGGCAGGGCAAAGAAATTTGGGCCTTGTAGAAATTTTCAGCCTTTGGGAGGGTGGGCGTGCCTAAATTTTGGTAGAGCTTAAAGGTGTGGATGGGTTTATAATGCACCTGCACGCCAATTTGTGCCTTTAGCAGGGCTTGTAAAATGGCTTCTTTGTGCGCCCATAAAAAGGGCTTGAGCAAAATGGAATATAGGTGATTGGTGCTTTGGATATAAGCGGGCAAACTGGTATGTACACAACTAAAATAGGGATTGCCCCTAAAGAAATCATCATAAAAACAAGCGATCTTCTCACGCACAGCCAAGAAAGCATCGATCTTTTTAAGCTGGCTTAAACCCAAAGCAGCTTGTAATTCGTTCATACGGAAGTTATACCCCAAACTAGAAACTTCCACATCAAACCCGTTTTTTTGCACGCCATGGTTAGCCAAAAGCTGGAGTTTCTCATAAAGCATGCGATCATTGGTGGCGATCGCTCCTCCTTCTGCGGTGGTGATGGGCTTGATGGCATGCAAGCTAAAAATGCTCACATCAGCTAGCACCCCGATCTTTTGGTGATGGTAACTCCCCCCAAGCGCATGCGAGCTATCCGAGATAAAAAATAGATCATAAGCCCGACAAAAATCCGCAATCGCTCTAGCCTCCACACTCTTACCCCCAAAATCCACACTCACCACCGCCTTAATACGCTCCTTATGGGGGCAAGCCTGATAACAGCTCTCTAGCAAGTTTTCATCCATATTGCCGTCTTCTTTAATGTCGCAAAAAAGTGGGGTGGCGTGGTTGGCAAGTAACATGTTGCTTGTCGCCACAAAGCTAATGGGTGTGGTGATGACTAGATGTTGGCTTAAGTCCAAAGCTTGGTAGGTTAAAAAAAGCGCACTGGTGGCATTGGGGCAGACTAAAACATACTTGACTCCCAGATAATCCGCCAAAGCGTGCTCAAATTGCCCCACCAAGGGACCTTGCGTGAGATAATCACTCTTTAAAGCCTGCACCACCGCTAAAATGTCCTCTTGATCGATGGATTGGGTGCTATAGGGGTTCATGTGTGTAGTAAATCCTGCACTTTTTGTGCCTTGAGTGCTTGGGGGTTGTGCGCCTTGTCTAGTCCTTTGAGCTGATCAGGATCGAGGGTGCTAAAATCCTCCTTTGGATTAGGGGGGGTCATTTTTTTGAGTGCATCGCTTAAGGCTATCTTTTGCTCTTCTAGGGTTTTGACAAATGCCTTAGAGGTGCTCGGATCGCCAACTAGCAAGCGATCGGGTTTGATGGATTTAAACTGTAAGTTTGGATTTTCATAGCTCTTTGTGAAGACATTTTCCCCTTGATAGAGGGCTTGATCGTAGATTTTTTGGATTTGCTCTTTCAGGGTGTTGCCTTGCGTATTCTTTGGGGTAGCAAGGTTAGCCAAATCTTGGGCTAAGGGTTGCATTTGATCGATGCTTTTTAAAGCCACTTGCAATGCCCCGATGGTGTGGTTGGTGTTTTTGGTGGCGGTGGCTAGTTGGTTGGTCTTAATTTCTACTTCTGTGGTGGTTGGCTTAAGCGGTGTGCTGGGTTTGGGCGGGACGGGCGTGATTTTGGGTGCGGACAAGGGGGCATGCTTAATTGATGATACACCTGCCATGAAAGTCCTTTTTTAATCTGATCAAGCATAAGTTGTTCCTATTGTGTTAAAATAGAGTCTGATGACACTCTAAAGGCAAGCCTTGATTAGTATCCAAGAAAACGCCCCCTATATTGCCCACCCGTTGGCTTTTTATGCGCCCCTATGCCAGCCAGATACGCTTTTATTAGAAAGCGCGCAGGCAGAAAACAAGCACCACACCCAATCATTGATCCTAACCCAAGCATGCGCTAAGATTGTTTGCCATCACGATCGTGTCAGCATGCATGCCTTAAATGCCAATGGGTTAGCCTTGTTGCAAGATTTGGCGGTTTGGTTAAATACACCCCTTATTGGGCAAAGCCTTCACTTGCATTACCCCAAAGATCACACCTATGCCGATGAATTTGCTAAATTGCAAAGACCCAGCCCCCTAGATGCTTTGAGGGCTATTTTTGCACCTTTTAAAAACCAGCATGATCACCCCTTTGCCCTCTTTTGTGCCGGGTTATTTTCCTTTGATTTTATCGCCTATTTTGAAAATCTGCCCCTTTTGGGCGTGCAGGATAACAGCGCGCCTGATTTTCTCTTCTATGTGGCACAAAATCTAGTCGTGATCAACCACCAAAGCAAGAGCACACAGATTTTAGGGACATGCTTTGATCCCCAGTTTCAAGCCCAAATCCAAACAGAGGTCGCGCATTTAAAACACCTAGCCACCCACGCTCCCACAGATTTTAACCCCCCCATACACGCGCCTAATAAAAGTGTCAGCACCGATTGTAACGATGGACTCTTTGGGCAAAGGGTGCTCAGACTCAAAGAGGAACTTAAAAGGGGCGAGATTTTCCAAGCCGTGATCGCGCGCAGTTTTTACTTAGAATGCGCCAATAGCCTCAATGCCTACCACCACCTCAAAGTGCAAAATCCAAGCCCCTATATGTTTTACATGCGCACACCTGAGTGGGTGCTCTTTGGGGCTAGCCCTGAGAGCGCGCTCAAATACGACTCACCCACCAACACCGCCCAAATTTACCCCATCGCCGGGACACGCCCTAGGGGCAAAAAGCCTGATGGATCGCTCGATTTGGATTTGGATAACCGCCTAGAGCTAGACTTGCAAAGCGATTCTAAAGAGCGCGCCGAGCATATTATGCTTTTGGATTTGGCGCGCAATGACATCGCAAGGGTGGCTAAACCCAATACCCGCTTTGTGAGCAAACTTTTAAAGGTAGAAAAATACGCCCATGTGATGCATTTATGCTCGGCGGTACAAGGGGAGCTTAAAAGTGGGCTAGACGCCCTACACGCCTACAGAAGTTTTATGAATGCGGGTACGCTCAGTGGTGCGCCAAAGATTGCCGCGCTCAAGCTCATCGCCACTTTGGAGGGCAAACGGCGTGGGTCTTATGGGGGCTCGATGGGGTATTTAGCTTTAGATGGTTCGATGGATACCTGTATTGTGATCCGATCGGCATTTGTGCAAGAGGGGCGCGCCATTGTCCAAGCGGGGGCGGGTATTGTGCTAGAAAGCGATATTCAAGCTGAGATCGCCGAGAGTTGGGCTAAGGCGCAATCGGTGATTGAGGCGATCCAAAGAAGTTAGCATGAAAATTTACTTGATTGATAATTTTGACTCTTTCACTTATAATTTGGTCTATGAACTGGAGAGCTTGGGGCATAGCGTGGTGGTTTATCGTAACGATTTGGCTGAGGGCTTGCTTTTTGAACGCATGGTAAAAGAAAAGCAAAAACCTTTGCTTTTGATCTCACCGGGTCCGGGTGATCCAGCACACTCGGGGCGACTCTTGCCCTTGATTGCCCAAGTGCGGGGGCACTTTGGCATTTTGGGCGTGTGTTTGGGTCTGCAAGCCCTAGCCCAAAGTTATGGTGCGGACATTGTCCAAAGCCCAGAGATCATGCATGGCAAGAGTGTGCGCATACTCTTAGAACCCTTTGAACCCTTTGAGGGCTTGGGGGAGAGCTTGCAAGTGGGGCGTTACCATTCTTTGGTGGCGAGCAACTTGCCCCCTTGCCTGAAGGTGATTGCGCATTATGAGGGCATGGTGATGGGGCTTTATTGCGCTAAGGATAATGCCCTAGCCTACCAGTTCCACCCAGAGAGCATTATGAGCACGCAGGGCACACGGCTTTTAAAACAAAGCTTGGAATTTTTGCAAAAAAATAGCCATGACTGAGATTTTAGCTACCCTCTGCCAGCACCAAGACTTAAGCCCCAAACAAATGCAAAGCTTCTTATCTGCCATTTTTGAGGGCAACATAAGTCCTGCCATGTTAGGTGCGATTTTGATCGCCTTGAAGATGAAACCAGAAAGCATTGAGGAGATCGCCAGTGCAACTCTTTTTTTAAAAACCAACTTGCCAGAGGTGGCGGGTGCTTTTGTGGATAATTGCGGGACGGGCGGGGATGGTGCTTCTAGTATTAATATCAGTACGATCAGCGCGTTATTGTGTGCGTCCATGGGCGTGAAAATGGCCAAACATGGCAATAAAAGCTCTTCGGGACGGGGGAGTGCGGATTTATTGGAGGTTTTGGGCGTGAATATCCAAATGCACCCCACACAGCTCAAAAACTGCCTAGAAAAAACCAACTTTGCTTTTTTATTTGCCCCCCTTTACTACCCTAGTTTTGCCCAAATTGCCCCCATCCGTAAAGAACTCAAAGTGCGCACCTTGTTTAATCTGCTAGGTCCTCTTCTTAATCCCCTACCTTTAAGCGCGCAACTCTTGGGGGTTTATGACAAGAGCCTATGCCTGCCCCTAGCTAGCGTGCTCCAAAAATTGGGCGTGCCTAGGGCGATGGTGGTGCATACGGCGGGTGTGGATGAAATTGCCTTGCATGGAGAAATCCATGTCTGTGAGTTACAAGGGAGTAAAATTTTAGAATACACCCTAAGCCCCCAAGATTTTGGGTTACAAGCCTATGCCTTGGAACAGATGATAAGCCCTAGTTTAGAATACAGCGCGCAGGTGTGTTTAGAGGTCTTGCAAGGCAGAGGGCAGGAGGCACACCGCGCAATCATTGCAGCTAATAGCGCGGCGTTGTTGGTTTTAAGCGGGTTGGCGCGCGATCTCAAAGAGGGCGCAGCTTTAAGCCTAGAGCAAATGCATAGCCAAAAAGCCTACCAGCATTTACAAAAGATCGTTACAATTAGCCATGCCTAATCACCTCCAACAAATTTTAGAACGCAAAAGGGATGAAATCCAAGCCCTCAAAATGCGCTTTTCTATCCCCACGACCCTAAAGCCCAGCATACGGGATTTTCATAAGGCACTACAAGAGCCACGCACCAGTTTTATTTTGGAGTGTAAAAAGGCCTCTCCCTCTAAGGGCTTGATTTGCAAGGACTTTAATCTGCCCAAAATTGTCAAAATTTATGACAAATTTGCCACTTGTCTGTCTATCCTCACCGATAAGGCGCATTTTCAAGGCTCTTATGAGAATCTAAGGCTCGCCTCTAAATTCACCACCAAGCCCCTTTTATGCAAGGATTTTATCTTGGAGCCCTTCCAAGTCTTGCTAGCCCGCCACATGGGAGCAGATGCGATCTTGTTAATGTTAAGCGTGCTGGAGGATTCTACTTACACCCAGCTAGCCAAACTAGCTAAATCGCTCAACATGGCGATCTTAACTGAAGTTAGTGATGAATCCCAAGTCAAGCGGGCTTTAAACCTAGGCGCGCCTATCATTGGGATTAACAACCGGGATTTAGCCACCTTGCAGGTGGATTTAAACACGACTTTAAGGTTACAACCCTTGATCCCCAAGGGCATAATAATCATTAGCGAATCGGGGATCAACACCCATAGCGATATTAAAAAGCTATGTTCGCATGTGCATGGGTTTTTGGTGGGGAGTTCTTTAATGGCACAAGCCAACTTAAAGAGGGCTTGCCAAAAACTCATCTTGGGGGAAAATAAAATCTGTGGACTTAGGCGGATCAAAGATGCCAAAAGGGCATACAGCTGTGGCTTTATTTATGGTGGACTCATCTTTGATCCCCACTCCCCACGCTACATTAGCCCCAAAAGAGCTAGAAAGCTGGTTAAAAAAGTGCCTAAACTGGACTTTGTGGGGGTATTTGTGCATGCTAACATCAAAACCATCATCAAAAGAGCCTACCAGCTCCATTTAAAAGCCGTGCAGTTGCATGGGGATTACAACGCCGAACAAATTGCACTGTTAAAACAAGCCTTAGAATGCCTGGTGTGGCAGGTGGTGCGCGTTAGTCCCAAAGCAAACGCGCTAGATGTGCCAAACTTAGGGGCGGATCTGATCTTGTATGATAGTCAGGGTGTGCGTGCAGGGGGGAATGGTGTTGCTTTTAGCTGGGAGATTTTAGCGCATGCCCCTAGTTCCTTTATGCTAGCCGGGGGTTTGCGCTTGGATAATCTCAAAGAAGCCCTGCGTGTGGGGGCTGTGGGGCTAGATATTAATTCGGGAGCAGAGAGCGCACCGGGTAAAAAAAGCCCCTCTAAAATCAAGCAACTAGCCCAAATCTTGCGGGAGTATTGATGGTCAAACAAAATAAAGAAGCGTATTTTGGTGCTTTTGGCGGACTCTTTGTGCCTGAAATTTTAATCCCCCCCTTAGCCCAGCTAGAGGAGGGATTTAAGGCGTGCTTAAATGATCGGGATTTTCAAGTGGAGTTTAGCACTCTTTTAGCTCACTTTCTAGGCCGTCCCACGCCTCTAACACGGGTTAAAAACCTCATCACAAACCCCAAAGTCAGGCTTTATCTCAAACGTGAGGATTTATTGCACGGGGGGGCACACAAGAGTAACCAAGCTCTGGGGCAAGCCCTCTTGGCTAAGAAAATGGGTAAAAAGCGCATCATTGCTGAAACGGGAGCGGGCCAGCACGGGGTTGCCACCGCTCTTGCTTGTGCACTTTTGAATCTAGAATGCGTGATCTATATGGGCACTAAGGATATAGAACGCCAAGCCCCTAACGTCTTCCGCATGGAATTAATGGGCGCACGGGTGATCCCGGTGAGCACCGGATCGGCTAGCCTCAAGGATGCGATCAATGAGGCCCTAAGGGATTGGGCAAGCTCTTACCCTTCGACCCATTATCTTTTGGGCACAGCCGCCGGTCCCCACCCTTATCCTAAAATGGTCAAACATTTCCAAAGTATGATCGGTACAGAGGCCAGAGCGCAAATCTTAGAGCAAGAAGGGTGTTTGCCTAATGTGGTGATCGCATGCGTGGGTGGAGGGAGCAATGCGATTGGGATGTTTTCTGCCTTTTTAGAGGATCACACGGTGCAGTTAGTGGGGGTTGAGCCTGCCGGATTGGGGCTAGAGACCAACAAACACGGCGCGGTGCTGTGTCAGGGCAGTGTGGGGATTTTGCATGGGAGCAAGACCTATATTTTACAAGATGAGGAGGGGCAAATACAAGAGAGTCATAGCATTTCAGCCGGGCTAGATTATCCGGGCGTGGGTCCGGAACATAGCTATTTGAAACAAAGTGGGCGGGCTAGTTATGTGGGCATTAGCGACCAAGAGGCATTAGAGGCGTTTGTGGCTTTAAGCAAACATGAGGGCATTATCCCCGCTTTGGAGAGCGCGCATGCTCTAGCCTATGCCTTAAATCTGGCTAAAGAGGATCAAGAACGCGTGATCTTAGTGAATTTGAGCGGGCGGGGGGATAAAGATTTGCAAAGCGTGCAAGATGCCCTAAAGGCTAGGTTATGAGATATGCCCAAACTTTCCAAGCCCTTAAAACCACCCACAAACCCGCGTTTGTGCCCTTTGTAACTCTGGGCGATCCTAGCTATGATCGGAGCTTTGAGATTCTCAAAACCCTCATTGATGCGGGCGTGAGCGCGCTTGAGTTGGGTTTTGCCTTTTCTGACCCAATAGCCGATGGACCTGTGATCCAAGAGGGCAATTTGAGGGCGTTGCGCTGTGCTAGCATGGAGGGCAACTTTAAACTCTTGGCACAGGTGCGCAGGCTTGCGCCCGATATCCCGATAGGCTTGTTAGTCTATGCTAATTTGATCATGCGCTTTGGGGTGGATCGCTTTTATGCCGCATGTGCTCAAAGTGGGGTGGATAGCGTTCTGGTTGCGGATGTGCCCTTGTGTGAGAGTGCAGAATTTGTCAAAGTAGCACACCAAAACGCCGTCGCCCCGGTTTTTTTGGCTACCCCCAATGCCAGCCCAAAGCATTTAGAGCACATCGCCAAGAATTGCCCTGCCTTTATTTATGTCCTTGCCCGTGCGGGGGTAACAGGCACACAAGAGCACCTAGCCACCACCCCCCAGCACATTTTACACACGCTTAAAAAGATCAGCCCCACCCCTTGTTTATTGGGCTTTGGGATTTCGCAACCATCCCATGTAAAAAGTGCTTTAAGCATGGGGGCTGATGGGGTGATCTGTGGTTCAGCCATTGTGCAGATCATCGCGCAAAATTTGGACCACCCCCCTAGCATGCTGGCACGCCTAAGCGAGTTTGTAGCGCAGATGATGGGGGAGAGTTAGTTTTAGTTTCTTGCCAAAGGATCGACATGCAAACCACAATCGGGCAATACCTCTTAGATCGTCTGAAAAGTTATGGAGTCCAACATCTCTTTGGAGTCCCCGGGGATTATAATTTGGCGTTTTTGGACTTGGTAGAAGATGACCCCCATTTGCAGTGGGTGGGGAATTGTAACGAGCTCAATGCCTCCTATGCTGCCGATGGCTATGCGCGTCTAAAATCAATGGGGGCATTGCTCACAACCTTTGGGGTGGGGGAACTCAGTGCCATTAATGGCATTGCGGGTTCTTATGCTGAAAGCGTGCCGGTGGTGAAAATCGTGGGGATGCCCTCTAGGGGGGTTGTCCATAGCCGTAAGCTGGTGCACCACACTTTGGGCGATGGGGAGTTTTTGAAGTTCTATAATATGTATGCAGAGGTGAGCGTTGCCCAAACAATTTTAAACAAGCAAAATGCCCAAAGTGAGATCGATCGGGTTTTGGGAGAGTGCTTTTTGCACAAAAAACCCGTTTATATTGGTCTACCTGTAGATGTGACACATATCCCCATTGAAACCTACACCTCCTCTCCCCTTGTTACGAGGAGCGATCCTAAGATTTTAAACGCCTTTTTAGAGGACGCTCAAGAATTATTGCGCAAATCCAAATCCCAAGTTGTGATGGCCGATTATGAGGTCAATCGCTACCACCTCAACCAAGAACTCAAACACTTTATCGAGGCGGTGAATTTGCCCCTCGTTTCATTGGCGATGGGTAAGGGGGTCTTTGATGAAACCCACCCTAATTTTATTGGTGTTTATAATGGCATTCTAAGCGATGCTAGGGTCTGTTCTTTGATGAGACATGCAGATTGCGCTCTTTTGATTGGGGTCAAGCTGACCGACTCGCTCACAGCGGGCTTTCATTATATCCGTGAGCACCACCTTTCTATCCAAATCCACCCCTTTTATAGCCAAATTGGGGAAAAAACCTACGATGATATTTTAATGCAAGATGTCCTCAAAGCCCTAGCCCGGCTCAAGTTCCAAGCCAGTTTCCCTAAAGAGACACACCCCAAGACTCCCCATTTAAATGGCAAGCTCACCCAAGATAAGTTTTTTAAAATCATTCAAGAATACTTACGCCCCCATGATGTGTTGATTGCCGAACAAGGGACTTCATTTTTTGGCGCAATCTCTATGGTTTTGCCCAGTGGGGTGAGTTTTATTGGCCAGCCTCTGTGGGGATCGATTGGCTATACTTTTGGGGCGTTGCTGGGCACTGCTTTAGCCAGCCCTGATCGGCGGCATATCTTGCTCATTGGCGATGGGTCCTTCCAGCTGGTCGCTCAAGAACTCTCCACCATGCTCAGAGAGAATATCACGCCCACTATTATTGTGATCAATAATGATGGCTACACGGTGGAGCGTTGTATCCATGGACCCACACGCCAATACAACCACATCAACATGTGGCATTATTCCAAGCTGGCAAGTTTTTTTGATGTCCATTTGGCTAGAGAGGTGGTGAGCTTTCAGGTTTCCAGTGTGGCTGGGCTAAGAGAGGCACTCTGTGTTGCCCAGCAGAGTTCTAAGCTCGCCCTGATTGAAGCATGCATGGACAAGGATGATGCACCCATTTTGCTAAAAAAATTGGGGGCGTTGTTTGGAGCCCAGATATAGTTTTGATTAAGAAAATATTAAGTAAAAAGTTGCGATTTTTTAGGCGACCGCCAGCAAAGAACTTGAGTCAAGTCATTAGCAATCTTAAAAATGAGATTGAGTCTTCAAAGGAACATCAAAAAACGCTAGGGAGTTGGATGGCGCATGGCAAGACCATAGAATCATGATGGGTATTGCCTTGGATTGGTCTCTAGCAGACACTAGATAGGGGGGATTTATATTTGATTTTTTGTGTTATAATTCTCTTTTTAAATCCATAGGGAGTTTTCCTTGCCTTTCATTAAACTTATCACCCCCCCCCCCCAATAAGTTAAGTTCTCACCCTAAGTTTCATTTTTCTATTGTTTTAGCCTCTGTGGGGTGCCTATGACTTGGCTCATCCTTGCAGGAATCGCCCTCGTTTGTGTTGTTGTAATCCAACGCTTCAAAGCACCACCCCATACCCCTAGCCCAACTCTCCAAAAACCACCCCCTAAACAACCCAGCGCGCCCAACCCCGCACCAAGTGATTTACACTTGTTTGAAAGAGAGAACCCCCATGGATTTTTTGATCAAAACACTAAAAAGGTGGATGAGAACATGAAAAAGGGTCAGGAATACGAAAATTTTATCGCCCAAAAATATGCCCAACAAGGCTATGAGCTTATTTTTCATCGCGATCTAGGCAAACAAGATCAAAAAATTGATCTCATCTTAGAGAGGGATAATGCAGTGATTTTTATCCAGTGTAAAAACTGGAATGAAAAAACGGGTCATCGTGTTGGTTTGGACGGTGTCAAAGCATTTTTGCACAGTTGCGATGCTAAGGAAAAAACAGAATATGCGGGCAAAAACTGCCAAAGACTTCTCATACTCTCTAGCCCTGTGCTGGAAAAAGAGGCGTGGCAATTTATCAAGGAACACACCCAAGACCTGCGGGTGGATTTTAAAATCATAGAACACAAAGAAGGAGTTAGTATGGATTACGCCAAAAAATACAGGGATTTGGTCGCCGGGCATTATGCAGCTCAAGGCTTTAATGTCAAACGATACGATGAGAGCAAAAGCCATCCAGAGAAACATTTAGCATTCACCCGCATCGATTTGATTTTGCGCAAAGACAAACAAATTATCTTTGCACAGTGTAGAAACTGGAATCCAGAGGGAGAACACAAGATGGATGCCAAGTATTTAGAGAAGTTCTTGGAGGATTGCCATGGATACCAAAGCCATTTATACCGCGATGATTTTGAGCATTACAAACAATGTTTCTTTAAAAATATCGTGGTGATCAATAGCCCTAAGTTGCTTGCCCCCGATGCCTTTGAGTTCATTAAGAGCCAAAGGGATAAAAAAGAGCATGAGCGGGTGTTTTATGAGGTGCTAGAACCCTCAGCCAACATGGACAAGGTGAGTAAGTGTGAGATCAGGAGGAAAAATGATTTTTAGATTGACTAGGGGTAACAAATTAATACGGATTGGTTTTATTGCGTTTGCAATGATGGGTTTTATGGCTACTAGCTTTTATGGTTGTAAAAGTAGTAAATCTGAAAGTCTTGATGATGCATTGAAGTTGTGCGAAGGGTATGCAACTGGCAGTGGATCGCTCAAGCAATCCCCTGAAAAAGCCATCAACTATTGCCAAAAGGCTATCCGTATGGGGAACATACAGGGAGCTAGTGATGAGAGCAAAAAGGTATTGCATGCCGAAAAAATCCTCGTTACTCTGTATGAGTATGAAAAACGGTCTTTGGATCAAAAAATCTCTCAGATATTGCGCAGTGCTGTTTTAGATTTAAGCAAGCAAACAGGAGAAATTAACCTCGAAGCTATTATGCCAAAAGATTATCCTAGCCACGGATGGGTGCATGGTGCATTAGGCGATGCCCTATTACAACTAGGTTGTTTTTATGAAAGCTCATGGAGTTGTATGGTGGGTTCAAGAACAGAGTTAGATCCACAAAGGGCAAAGGCCTTTTTTAAAAAAGCCGCAGAATTGGGCAATAAAACAGCCCAAGAAAAGCTAAAAGAACTTGGGGTCTGGTTGCACCAAACCCCAAAAAAACTAAATCTCAAATCTAAATCTTGCAAGGAGCAAAAATGTTAGTTGTGTTGAAAAAGCGTGTGTGGCAAGTGGTCTTGTTATTGGCAATGGCTTTAGGGGTTTGTTATGCCAATAGTCAGGCAGAGGAGTATTACAAAATGGCAAAGTCTTACGATGAGAATAAAGACTACGCAAAAGCCCTGCAATACTTGCAAAAAGCTGCAGATATGGGGGATGCTAGGGCTTATTACACTTTGGGAGTGTTGTATACGCAAGGCGAAAAGGTTGAGAAAGCCTACTTCAAAGCTGTGCAATACTTCCAAAAAGCCGCAGAGATGGGGAGTGCTGATGCTTATAACAGTTTGGGGTTAATGTATAACATTGGCAAAGGGGTTGAGCAAGACTACTCTAAAGCTCTGCAATACTACCAAAAAGCTGCAGAGATGGGGAATGCTTTCTCTTATTACAATTTGGGAGTGATGTATAAAAAAGGCTATGGTGTGGGTCAAGATAAAGAAATGGCAGACCAGTATTTTAAAAAGGCTTGTGATTTGGGATATCAACAAGGTTGTAACAATTTAAAGCCCTAGCCCCTTAAATCATGAAGTTTAAAACTTCATGATGCCAAGTGTCAAAAGTGGATTTCAAAATAAAATCTTGCAAAGAGCAAAAATGTTAGTTGTGTTGAAAAAGCGTGTGTGGCAAGTGGTCTTGTTGTGGGCAATGGCTTTAGGGGTTTGTTATGCCAACAGCCAAGCAGATGAGTACTATAAACTGGCAAAGTCTTACCATGATAGCAAAGACTATGGCAAATCTGTTTTTTATTGGAAAAAGCTCATAGAGATGGGGGATGCGAGGGGGTATAATGGGATGGGATATATGTATGACTACGGGCATGGGGTTGTGAAAGATGATGCTAAAGCCATTCAATACTACCAAAAAGCCGCAGATATGGGATATGCTGCTGCTTATAACAATTTGGGGGTGATGTATGACAGGGGCGAGGGTGTGGGGCAGGACACAGAAGCCGCACGGCGGTATTATAAAAAAGCTTGTGATTTGGGGCATCAAGTAGGTTGCAACAATCTTAAAGCCCTAGCCCCTAAACATGTCGCCTACAAACTCAATTTTGATATTCAAAAAAAAGAGTTTGATCTCTTTGGGGAGGGGCTGGGGACTTTAATTGAGATCACCTCTAAAAACAGAGACCCCGTGCGTTTAGAGGGGATTGTGATCAATGAGGGCAATTCTTGCAATGACTGGAGTCAAATTATGGCGGATGGCCGTCCGGCTCGGGGGAATAAGAGAGGGTATATTTTGAAATACTCCCAAGGCTATATGATTGGGGTGGCGTGTTTGCCCTATAAAATCCTCTCTGTGGAAATTAAAACCCATTTGGGCAATGTTACCTACACCTATGAGTGATGGGCATTTCTTGGCAAGCGTGGGGGGGGGATTTTCAACATGGCAGGAGTGAAGCATGTTTGGTGTTAAAATACATCCAGCAGTCAAGTTGATGGGACTGCTTTTGGAGACAATGGTGTCAGAAATCAGGCTAATGAGCGTGAAAAAATGCACTTCTTGCGTCGTCTCTTGCTCCAACCGTTGGATTTTATTCTTGTCCTCATCACAATAGCCGCATCATCTCTTGCAACCGGCACGCTAGTTTGGTGGATAATCCATATGTGATTAGGGTGGCAAAATTGGAATCTAGGAGGGGCAAATCGCAGGTTTCTAGCCTGTTAGTCTCCTAACATTTTTTCTATAATCGCCATATGTTTTTCCATGCTCTCCTCCAGATCAAACTTTTTAATCCGCTCCAAGCCCTTTTCTACACATTGTTTCCTCAAGGTTTCATCCATCAGGGCAACTTCCAATTGTCTAGCGATGTCTTGGACATCGTAAGGATTACAATAAAATCCTGCATCGCCTAAGATTTCTGGCATGCATGAGACATGGCTGGTCAAGATGACACATTTAGCCTGCATGGCCTCTACCATGGGCAAACCAAAACCCTCCGCCCAACTCCCAAACCATAAAAGTCGGGCGTTGGCATAGAGGGTTTGCAATAGCGCATCGGAGATGTGGCCTAGGTTGATCAAAAAGTCCTCTGGCTTGATTCCTAAATAATCGGTGTTAATACCAGGTCCTGCCAACACCACCTTAAAACGCTGTTGTAACGCTTGGGGCAAGAGTTTAAACGCTGTGATCAAGTTTTTAGCATTCTTGCGTGGTGATCCAGCCCCCACGACCAAAATAAATTCTCCCAAGTTAGGGGGCAAATTTGCGTAACTACCCTTGTATTCCCGCACCCCATGGTAGATCACATGCACCCTAGATTCTGGAAATCCAAAGGCTTTAAGGATATCTGATTTGGTGGATTGGCTAATGGTGATCACCTCTGTGTAAGCAGACATCCGCGGATAAACATAGTATGTCCACCGCGCCCGATCTTCATCAGACAAGCACCATGCCTTTGGATCGCACAAAGGCAGGTCATGGATAGTGCCCAAGATTTTTCTAGCCCTAAGGGGAAGAGCCATAAAACCCGGTTCAATGTAGAGATCAAAGATTTGGTTACAAGGAGCTTTGTTGCACCTAAATAACATATTCCACACCAGCTTGTATCTTAGAAATAGATAAAATTTTTGTGGCAATAGGTCCCGCAATGTTCTTAAAAAGTTTTTGAAAAAGCGGGAAAACCCAGTCCGGGCAGGCGTTTTGGTGTGTTGCGTTAGTGGTTGTTCAGATGGCTTAGCAGAGAGAGAGAGAGAGAGAGCGGAATTTTTCCAAATCCTCCAAATTATCAAAGAGCATCGGGGCACGCCATAGTGTTGGGTTGTTAAACAAATTGAGATGATAAAGCCCATCCTTGACAACCAGCTGTATGCTGACATCGTCCCTATTCTCAAAGTGTTTTTCTAGGGCTTTAATCAAGGTCAGCGTGTAATACCCAAGACCTGTCAAATCATATAAAAGAATCGAGGCATTAACAACAATCTTTTTCAAAAAACCTCCAAATGTGCAGTTTAAAATCCATAGACATAATTAACATAAAAACTCACCATCCGTCTTGGGGTATAGCTCTCTTGGGAGCCCGTACCAGCGATCTTGAGATAGCCATTAACTTTTGTATTGGTGGCTTGGAAGTAGGGGTCGTTGATGGTGGGGATGCGCACGCCTAGCTCAAAGCCTTGGTGTTTAAAGTGAAACCTAAAGCCCATATTCACAATCACCTGTACATAAGTGGGGTTAAAATGCGCGCTGTAACCCTCTTTGGGGTTTTTGGATTTTTTATAAGCATTTTGGTAAAAATCCTCCATGCTGATGCACTCAATAGGCCTCAAATCAGCATCTAGGGCTAAATATTGGCATCTATTTTTGGCATAGCTTTTATCCATCAGCCAGCTACTCCCCCCAATCATGACCCCGGCAAAAAGCCCATAACCCCAATGCCCTTTTTCATAGAAGTTATATAGGAAATCCACCCCCGCACCGTAAAAAAGATTGATTGCGGGTTGGGTGGCTGGGGCATAAATGGGTTTTTGGGTGCGGGCATTAAAACCAATTTGTGCCCTGTAGGCATAATCCCCTCCTTGTGCGCTCAAAAAGCCATAGTAGCGCAAGCCAAATCGTTTTTTGTAGCCAAAAAATTGTTTGTAGCCTGCTTGTAAATTGCCCCCGTAAAGATTGCCCTTGTAAATCTGGGTGGGGTAACTCCTGCCGGGCATGCTAAAAGAAATGTGGTAGCGTAAATCTTGGATCAAAAAGCCCGTTACATTTTGTTTATGAGTGCTGTTAAAATAAGAATACTCAAACCCCCCACCCACAAAAGCCCCGTTTTTCTCGGCATCTAAAAACATAACCCCCGCCACCAACATTAAGCCTAGCCTACGCATAAGCCTTAATCCAATCAGCCACCATAGAGGCACTCCCATGCGCTAGGTAAGCACGGATTTTTTGGGATTGCTCAAAAAAGCGTTGCCGATCCATCGTGTGGTAAATCTCTAGCAAGTTAGTTGCGTTTAAACTCTCTTGGACCAGCTCGGTATGGAGCATGGTTTTCCCCCGCCCGGGCCGTTCATTGTGCAGGGCATTATAAAAGATATTGGCTAGCCCAATACAAGTGAGTTTGACCAAATTTTTAGCAATGAAAAAATCTAGGGGTCTTGCCTTGTAACCTAACACAAAGGGCGTGCCAATCAAAGTTGCCTCTAGGGTAGCTGTCCCACTACAAATAAAAGCAAAGGAGCTTTCATACAGGCTTTTATGGGTGTCATAGGAGATTTCAAACATGTCTAAATCATCTCCATACAACGCCCTTAAATTCTCCCCCTGCAAACTCTTGGGCACGACCAAAACATGCCTCTGGGGGATTTGTTTGGCGACCTCTACAAAAATGGGAAACATCGCGTGGATTTCTTGTTTGCGACTCCCGGGCATAAAGACCACGCCCTCCCCATGCGGGCTATCTTTGCAATAAGCGATCTCATCTAACAGCGGATGCCCTACAAAGGTGGCTTTGCTCTTGTAAAATTGGAGCTCAAAGGGCAAGATAGCCGCTAATTTATCGCAATTAGCTTCGATAATGGGCGCGCGGTAAGCCTTCCACGCCCACACTTGGGGGAGAATGTAGTAAATAATGGGTTTGTTGGGCGTGATTTTTTTAATGCGCTTGGCTAGGGGGATGTTAAAAGAGCTTGAATCCATGAGCAAGATCAAATCGGCTTGCTTGGAGAGTTCCACCATCGCCTTAAGGGCTTTGTAAAAAAACAACAAACGGCTAAAAACCTCTTTAAAGCCCATCACACTAAAAGATTTGGGGCTAAATAGGGGCTTGTCTTGGGGTTCTAGGGGCTCATAAATGCCTAGCCACTCCACACCGCTTAAATGTGTGCGCAAAGCTTGCAAATGGACATTGGAGCTCACTTCTAGGGCACCCACAAGGATTTTCACCGCTTTTCTCCAAAAAAGCGGTAATACCCGCCAGCTTTGTTGGTTTGGGGGGGGCGACTCAAAACCAAATCGCCCTCTTGGACGGGTTGGCTAACGGTGCTCCCCGCACCAATGATCACATGATCGGGGATGCTTAGAGGGGCGATGAGCTGGGTATCACTGCCGATAAAAACATTTTTCCCGATACTAGTTTTATGCTTGGCTTTACCATCATAATTGCAAGTGATCACACCCGCACCAATGTTACTTCCCGTATCAATTTCACAATCGCCCAAATAACTTAGGTGTCCGGCTTTCACGCCCCTTAGACGCGCATTTTTGATCTCGACAAAATTCCCAATATGGCTATTGACAATCTGGCATTTAGGGCGCACATGCGCTAACGGACCAATATCGCTCTTTTCAATGTAGCTTTCTTCAATCACGCTATGGGCTTTGATATGGGCACTTTTAAGGACACAATTCCCCACCAAGCGCACGCCCTGCTCCAAGATACAAAGACCCTCAAAGTGCACCTGTTTTTCTAGATAGATCGTGTGGGGCATTTGCATTTGAACGCCCATAGCCATTGCCTCTTGACGCAACCTTTCCAACATCTGATCTTGAGCGTGGGCGAGTTCTTGTTGGGAATTAACTCCCAAAAAGGCTTTAGGATTGACAAAAATGGGCGTGATAACATGATCGCGACCACCCAGCGTGATGAGCTGGGTTAGGTAGTATTCCTTCTGGGCGTTGTGGCAATCTAGCTTGGGCAAAAACTCTTGCAAAAACTCTTGGCTAAAGAGATACACGCCAGCATTCAAGGTATCTAGAGCCAATTCTTGTGCACTGGCATCTTTTTGTTCAATAATGGCTTTGACTTGCTGATCTGCAATCACAACCCGCCCGTAACCCTCTTTATTAGGCAAACTAAAAACCCCAATCGCATTGTCCGCGCTACTTTCTAAAAAAGGCTCTAGGGCTTGTTTGCTAATCAAGGGCATGTCGGCATTGAGAATAAGTAAGCGGGGATGGGTGGTGGCTAAGGGCTTACCATGATCTAAAAGCGCACCCCCCGTGCCCGGGTAGCGGGCGTGATCTTGCAAATGGATATGGATTTGATCTAAGTTAGCCCCAAAACGCTCCTTAATCATCTGGGCAATACGATCATGTTGGTGGTATAAGATGATGTGCAAATCGTCGCTCACTTGCAAGGCACTCTCAATCACATGGGCTAACATCTCCTGCCCGCAAATTTTGTGTAACACTTTGGGCAAGCTGGAGCGCATGCGTTTGCCCTCCCCGGCGGCCAAAATCACAACTGACAGAGCCATTTTCTCCCTTTAGGCGTTTTTAACATCTGTGCTATTATACTTAAAAGTTTTTGATCCCACCCCTTTAAAGGTTTGGCGTTGTTTAGGCTGATTTTCTGTTGGGCTGTGTTTTCTTTGTTGTTAGGGGCTGAACCTGCCCTCCCTAAGGACCCCATTATCCCCACGATCAACCTCTCTTTAAGCGCACCACACACCCCAGATCAGTTAGTAACGACTTTAAATGTCGTGCTGGTGCTGACCCTCTTGGTGCTCGCTCCCTCCCTGATCTTGGTGATGACTAGCTTTATCCGCATTTTGGTGGTGTTTTCTTTTTTGCGCACGGCACTAGGCACGCAACAAACCCCCCCCACGCAAATTTTGGTCTCTCTAGCCTTGATTTTGACCTTTTTTATCATGGAACCTGCTGCCAAAAAGAGTTATGATACCGCCATTAAGCCCTATTTAGCCCAAAAGATTTCCTACACCCAAGCCTTTGAAATTGGCATTGTGCCCTTTAAAGAGTTCATGCTCAAAAATACTCGTGAAAAAGATTTAGCCCTCTTTTTCCGCATCCGCCACTTAGAAAATCCCAAAACCCCCAGTGCGGTCCCCTTAAGCGTGCTCGTGCCTGCCTTTATGATCAGCGAGCTTAAAACGGCGTTTCAAATTGGCTTTTTGCTCTATCTGCCTTTTTTGGTGATTGACATGGTGGTCAGTTCTATTTTAATGGCGATGGGGATGATGATGTTACCCCCCGTGATGATCTCTTTGCCCTTTAAAATCTTGGTGTTTATTTTGGTTGATGGGTTTAACTTGTTGGTAGAAAACTTGGTGGCTAGTTTTAAACATATCTCTTAGGGCGGGGTTTGGGGATGAGAGTAAAAGCACGGTAAAGAAATGAAAAGCAGAGCATCACAAACAAGGCTTTAAAAAGCAACTCGCTTTGGGCGTGTAGCTCCATAAACTCTTTGGTCGTGGTGTAAAAACGCCCTCGAGCTTGGGCTTTGAGAATGGCAGGTGTATAGTATAGACTGAATAAAAAGATAAAGGCAATATTCAAAATGTGGGCTAAGACCAACACAAGGGGCACTGATTTAAGTCTCTTGGTCGCAAAGAGCACTAACATATCCAAGAAAAGCGCACCGGCGAGCAAGTTTAAAAACATGTTGGCTTTGACAAAGATACGCCCCATTAATAAACCAGCATCATAGGGGGTCATGGCTAGATAAGATAAGATTGTGGGGGATTTAAAAACCACTGGAGCCACACCCATACCCGAAAAAGCCACAATCCCAACGCCCACGCCCAGCAACAACAGGAAGAAAATCCCCCACAGACGCACTAGCATGGCTAAAAGAGAAAATAGTAAGCGGCGGTGAAAGCCCAGTCGCGCTTGAGATAAATATCGGTGTTATAAAACTCTGTGCCATTGGGATGCGAGGTATAGGAAGCACGCATCATGGGGATTTTCACCCCAAATTGGATGGCACTATGCCGTGCGATCACCAAACGCACGCCCGCATTGACCATCCATTGGAATTGGGTTTTATTAACTTGGCTGGCTGTCCAAGTATTGCCCCCCACAGCCAAGCCCCCAAAGACACCCAGATTATAATTATCCCCGGTAAATAAATTAAGGAGCAAATCAAGCCCCACACCGTAACCTGAGAGGTTAAAAGTGTTCTTGCCAAAATTGATATTATTGTTAGAAACAAAAGTGCCAAAATTGGTAAGCCCCCAGTTATAAAAACCATAATAGCGCAAGCCAATCCAACCCTTTTGTCCAAAAAGTTGGTTGTAACCCACATGGATTCCCACGCCTTGTGTGATTGCACTGCGATTTGGACCGCTGGACACATTCTGACCATGCAAGCGGGCTTTAAGGGTAGATGCCCCCACCTCATACATCGCGCCCACAAAAGCCGCACTCTGCTCGGCTTGCAAACCACCCACCAAAGCCCCCATTCCTAAGATCCAATTTAAAAAACGCTTAGAGTGCATGTAAAACCCCAATTTTTTTTGCAAATCGGACAATTTTAACCTCTTTTTAAGCCCTAACAGCCAATTTACCAATCGCCTCAGCGTGCATGTCATCCATGTGCGTGCGCAACACCTTAGAATACATATCCACCAAGCGATTCGCCTCAATCAAGCGAGTCATCTCAATAACCGCATTAACATTGCTTTTTTCCAAAAAATTCTGGTGCACGACGGGCGCGTTGAGCTCTACCCGTTCAGCAGTGCGCTCTTGGGGGTAGGTATAAAGATTATTGCCCACTTTTTTTAAGAGTTTTTGGCTCTGGAAGCCCACCACGGCCAACGCCCCCCCGGGCACCTCTTCATTCCCATCTCTAAAATAAACATCCCCAGCAGGCCCGACACTAAAGCCCGCTCCTGGGAGCATTTGAATCCCTGTGCCACTCTCAAGCCCACCCCTACTCAGCACATGATAGCCCTCTTTGGTGCTCAAAAAGCCTTGTGAGTCGATGGTGAAACTCCCATCACGGGTATAAGCGACCCCTTGGGGGGTTTGCACGGCAAAATAGGCATTAGGATCGCTTAGGGCAAAGTCTAACGGGTTATCTGTTTTAGCCATAGGCCCTAAGCTGTAATCTGTGTAGCTCTCCACAATGATGGGCACGCGGTTTAAATTGCGATTCAAATACTGCGCGGCTTGGGTGGTTTGATTTTCTAGGGGCAACTTGTCGCGGTAATTTTGGTACAAACGCAAAAAGTCGCCCACCACCACATCATCGCGTTTAAACCCAGCGGTGTTGAGATTGGCTAAGTTGTTAGAGATTTGATCTAAGCGGTTAAACTCACTAACCATGCCCCCCGTTGCGGCATAGTAACCATTTGTCATGCAAACTCCTATTCTTTTAATTGTGCTATTATAGCCTAAAAAGAAGGATAAGTTTGCAAGAGACCATCCAACATTTCCAAACCCTCTTTAACACTTGGGGTTACTTGTTGTTGTTCTTTTATTCGCTAGGGAGTGGGTATGTGGGGATTGTGGTGGCGGCTATTTTAAGCTCGATGGGGCATATGGATTTGGCTAAGAGTATGGTTGTGGCGGGATTGGGGAATGCGGTGGGGACTAGCTTGCTGATGCTCTTAGGGCGTTACCAAAAAAAAGAATTGCGCGCCTATTTGGTCAAACACCGCCGTAAATTTGCTCTGGTGTATGTGTGGATTTACAAATACGGGCTGTGGCTCATCTTTTTTAATAAGTACCTTTATGGGGTGAAAACCATTGTCCCCCTAGCCATCGGCTTTAGTAAATATAGCCTTAAAAAGTTCTTGTGGCTCAATGCCCTTGCCTGTGTACTTTGGGCACTTGTTTTAGGCTTGTTGGCTTTTTATGCCAGTGCTTGGATTGGGGCTTTAATGGATCGCATGAGCGGGTATTCTTATTTGGTGCCCCTTGGTTTTGTGCTCCTCATTGTTGCATTGTATGTTTGGATTGCTAGGTTGAGTCGCAAACGCCATTAGGCAAGAATTGATTCTAGCGGGGTAGAATAAGTCTAGTTTTGACAAGGAGAGTCCATGAAAAAAGTATTCTTGCTATCTGCTTTGATGGTTTTAGTTGGCTGTGGCACCCCTTCTACAAGCCCCCAAGCCCAAGCCCAAAAATCATCACAATGTGCTAGCCCCGCCAAACAAAAACCCAAAACACTCACCAACCCCAACCCCCAGCCTCAAGAGGAATGCCCCGACAATGGAGAACCCAAACAAGTTGAGTAGTTAAAAAATCCGTGTGAAATCCAAAAAGATTTGCGGGTTTTTGTAGCTATCAATAAAAGTTAATACCCCTTCTTGCCCGTCCTTATTGCGGATGTCTAGGTTTTGTCTTCTCTCAATCAAGGGGAGACGCACCCCCAAACTCCATTTAAATTGATTGACCCGCACGCTCAAGCCCATGACGGCGTTGATATTGGCATCGGTGCGGATTTGGGCTTGATTTTGCAAAAAATGCGCACTCCAAATATTAAAAGTGGTGAGCAGTCCCCCAAAGACTCCATAGGCTTGGATTTTAACCCGTCCATTGGGGGCTTTGCGAATCTTGCTGTAAAAGTTAGAAAGGACATTCACGCCAAAGCCCAAGCTGTAGCGGTTGGTGTCCATGAGGTTGGATTGGTTGTAGTGTTGCATGTAGAGGTAGCGGTATCCAAAATAGCCGTAGTAGGAAATGCCAAAAAAGGGGGTGAAGTATTTTTGATAACCCCCCTGTAATTGCACGCCCAGCCTCAAAGAGTTGGAAAGAAAATGGTTGCTTGAAAAGGAGAGCAAGGGGACTTGGGGGGGTTTAACTTGGGGGAGGGGGGTGGGGCTGGTGCTTATGGTGGGGACTTGGGGGGGTGTGGGGAGGGGACCTGTGGCATAGGGAGGGATATTAGGGACGGTGTAGGTATTTTTGTAGGGGGGATTGGGATGATTATAGTTATTGGTGGCTGTTTGGGCGTTGTTGATTGCGGTTTGTGTGTTGGTGGTAAGCTCGGCTTGCAAGACACTGATGAGCGTGCCGGTTTGGTTGCTTAAATAGCCAAAATAGCCCATAAACATCGCCTGTGCCCACCAGTTATACCCACACACCGCATAGCCCTGTGAAAAATTCAAGCCAATGGCTGGTGAATCATAGCAATATTTCACATTGGGGCTGTTCCATTTTGCAATGACTTGACTTTTATTAGAAGCTGAGGGGGTGGCAGGAGGGCCATTGTATGTGTGTGCCCCGGGCACCAGACTCATCAACCACACCGGGTTGAGCACAAAGGTTTGGAGCATGTCGGGCACAAAAGTATTGACGTAGGCATTGACTAAGTTGGTTGCGGTGGTGAAATCACCACCACTGAGGGCATTACTCAACTTGCTATAAAGGCTGGAGGGGTTGCTTGCAGTGTTGGCAAAATTGCCCACAAAACCGGGGTTGCCCATGCCAATATAGCCGTTCATAAAGTTAAAAAAACTTTGCATGCCCGCTATGGCTGTTTGGGGGTTTACACCACTACAATCTCCTCTAGAGCAATTAGAAGGGCCGATGTAGATATTTTTTTGGAGCTCAGCGACATTAAAAAGGGTATTCCAAATTTGTTGGGGGGTTAAACCATACTTAGCTGCTGATTTTTGGAAAGATTGGAGGGCACCTTCACTACCCCCTTCATAACCGCAATGATTTACAGCATCTGTATTATTATGGATGATGATTTGGAATACGCAAGTATCCCCTGCATTGATGTATTGTTTGCCTGTCGTGCCATTTTTTAAAAAAAAAGTGTGGCCATCGGCATAACGCATCCACTGGTTATGGAAAGCCCGCCCCACAATTTCTGTTAGACCGGTGATTTGATCGAGTGCTTGCGTGATTGCCGTATTTTTGGCATCGATGAGATTAGAGAGTTTGTTCGCATTTTCAATGGCGATTTTTTGGTTGGCATTGCTAAGTCCTTGTATATCCCCATTGGTTATGCTGATGATCTTATTGATTTCATCACCTAGGGCTTGCAAAGCTATTGTGGTTTGTTGGGGCGTGAGATTGGCAACATCCTTGGCGATTTGGGCGGGAGTGGCAGAGGCACTGATTTTATTCAAAGGGGCGGGGAGGGTTAGGGGGGTATAAGTGATGCCTAAATTCTTGGCTGTTGCCCCAATCTTGGTGTTAAAATTATTGAAGTATTTGACGGCATTTTCAAGGATTTTTTGGTTTGCAGCTATGTATGGTCCCACTTGGGCTTTATACTGGGCGAGTTGGTTTTGTGCTTGTTTGAGGAGTTGCTCGTTTGCGCTTTGATAGGAGTTGATGATGCCATCTAAGTATTGCTGGTAGGTGCTCAAGCTACTATCGAGATTGGCCACTAAATCTTTGGCACCAGGATTTTGGGCTAGGGCGTTGATTTGGGCAATAAGCTGGTTAAGGGTGGGCGAAGCGGGGTTGGCATTTAAGAGTTGTTGGGCGAGATTTTGCAGAGCTTTAATGGTTTGTTCTCTATTATTTTTGAGATTAGCAAGGGCTTGATCAAAAGCACTCAACTTAGCTTTATAAATCTGTTCTGCTGTGGTATTGGTAGAAGTGTTGCTCACACTCTCCATCACATCTCCCAGCCCCGTATCCAAGCCAAAGGACACAAAAGCCCCGTCTAAATAAGAGGCAAAGGGGTGGGCAAGGAGTGGTAAAGCGCATAGCCAAAATAGGAATGCCCCAATAAACGCCCTTGTTAAGAGAGTTTTTTTCATCACCAACCCAACATTTTGTTTAAAACACTTTCGTAAAATTCATAAAAAGATTGGCACTCTTGTAGTTATCAAGGATTGTTAAAGTTTTAAGGGCTCCGGTGTTGCTGGGGACTCTGATCAATCTTTCTTGGCTAGCTATGGGCATGTGGATTCCCAAACTCCATTTGAATTTATCAAAACGCATGCTAATCCCAAAGACCGCATCAATGTTGGCGTTGTTGCGCACATAGGAAGGATTTGCCCCGCCAAAACGCGCGCTCCAAATATTGACCACCCCTAGCAAGCCCCCAAAAAGCCCGTAGGCATAGACTTTAACACGCCCCCGCCTATCCTTGCGGAATTTGCTATAAACATTGATCAAGAGATTAGCTCCTATTCCTAAGCTATAACGATTCATGCTAGTAGCACTCTCTAAACTGCGGACAAATTCATCCATGTAAAAATAGCGGTAACCAAAATAACCATAGTAAGCTACCCCAATAAAGGGGGTGAAGTATTTTTGATCGCCTCCTTGTATTTGCAAACCCAGTTGTAAAGAGTGAGATTGTAAAATGATGTCATTGGAGGGTTTGGAAAAAGTACCTCTGCTTTCTAAAACACTCCCCAGTCCCACGCCCATCCCCACGCTCAAAAGTGGCCCATTCAGATAGGAATAGGGGTGGGCATGCAAACAGAGAGAAAAAAAACATACTGAAAAAGTTATTTTTTTGATTGCCATAAGAACTCCATAACCACGACCAAAAGCGGGCTCCGCTCAAACTGTGGATTATAGCATAATACGCCTTATAGTCGTTCTGGTGATTAGCAAGCGGTTATGCCCGTGTGCGCAAAAAACTAAAAGCGGGCAGTTTTGCTGGGAGTTTTACCGGATTGGTGTTCCCGCTATGGATACTCTCCAATTCCCGCCCATCTAAGAGGATAATTTTAAACAAACAGAGGTAGTATTTGCCCTCAAAGCTATAAAGCTTGCCAATCTCATTGGTGATTGGCTCAAAAGGTGCACCATAAGGCAAGACCACTTCATAGACCTCATGGGGGCGGGTGGTGAATTTGCACAAAAAATACGCCCCATTTTCAAGCACCTCCCCATTGACCTGAAAATCTCCCTCGCTGATGGCAGATTTAAAATTTTGGGTGTCTAGGCGTTGGTGGGGGCGTTGGATCAAATAGCCCTCAGTAAAACCGCGGTTTTTAAGCGTGGCTAATTCGGCTTGGTAGAGGGTGGGGCGGTGTTGGTTGTTATAATAATCCTCGATAGCGGTACGGTAGGTTTTGGTGGTGATGGCAGCATAGTAGCTAGACTTGGTGCGGCCTTCAATTTTTAAGGCACTCACCGCTTGGCTGTCTAAAATCGTGGCGATGTGGTTAGCCAAGTTTAAATCTTTGGCATTTAAAATGTGTGTGCCTATACCCTCCTCCTCTTCTAAACGCATCATCACGCCTGTATCGGGGTTTTTGATGTAGTATTCATAGTCAAAACGGCAATCATTGGCACAACTCCCCCGATTGGGCACGCGCCCATGTTGCAGGGCTGAGATGAGGCAACGCCCCGAAAAGGCAAAACACATGCTCCCGTGCACAAAAACCTCTAATTCCAAATCGGGTAATTCTTTTTTGATCGCCACCACATCATTTAAGCTCATCTCTCTAGCAACCACGATCCGCTTAACCCCCATTTCATAGAAGGCGTGTGCGTCTAAAACATTCATCACATTGGCTTGTGTGGATAGATGAATCGGGATATGGGGGGTGAGCTTTTGGGCTAATTTTAAAACGCCAATAGTAGCGATGATGAGCGCATCGACCTTGCAATCAGCTAGCTTGGCTAAATGCTCCTCTAAAAGTTTGATTTGGGAGTTGAAAGGGAAGGCGTTTAGTGTAGCGTAAAATTTCTTGCCCTGAGCGTGGGTGTAACGCACGCCCTCTTTAAAACTCTCCAAATCAAAGTTCTTAGAGGCACGATTCCTCAGCGAAAACTGCCCCAAGCCCGCATAGACCGCGTCGGCACCATAACCTAGGGCGATTTTAAGCTTGGCTAGATTGCCCGCTGGGGCCAAAAGCTCCGGGCGTGCTTGGGGATTAAAAAGAGCCACTAGGTGTTAAAATTATTGCTTTTTACCAAAGGCGGCGATCAAGGCTTCAATATCGCTTTCACTGGCAGCATTTTCATCATCATCGCCAATGATATAAGAAGCTGAACTGACTCGTTTGGAATCTTCGATATTACCTTCAAATAAGGAGTTCATATACTGGGTTAAGGCACGCATGACATTGATCACCCGTTCGATCTTTTGGCGGTGGATGTCTTGGAATTGCATAATATCCATCGCCTGCATGGAACTATCCACACACCCCTCTGCCATCTCCTTAATGGCATCTATGCCCGCCAAAATCTCTTGTGTCTGGGCTAAAGAAGTTTGGAATGTTTGGATCAGCGGAAAAGCCTCTGATAGAGTTTCAAAAATCTCCAAGTGTTTTTGCATGGGGGTCTTGATCGCCTTGAGAGTCTTGATGATACCCTCAGAACTCATATTAATGTAATCGAGCTGATCGAAAATCTGGGTAGCCTTAACCTCCGAGTCCCTAGTTACATCATCAAGCTGATGGACGACCTTATGTTCTTCGGTAGGGGGTGGGGGTGGCCACTCCTCAGAATCCACCTTGCCGTATTTTTCAGCCAACTTCTTGTCCACTTTCATATAATGTGAGTATTTTTCGGCGTTTGTGCCCTCCTTTGGGGCACCATTCATGCCCTGATCGCCCTCTGCTTCTTTGTCCAAAGGCTCGATCGCTTCCAAACCCCCCCCGCTCATCAAGGCATCTAGTTCTTCTTGAGTCATCCATGCTCCTTAAATAATCGTGCTATTATAGTCGTTTTTACTTGTGTGTGCTTTAAATCATTGCGCCTTAGAGACTAGGACAGCCTCCATCATCGCATCTAAATCCCCATCTAAAATTGCCTCCACATTGCTATAAGCGATCTCGCTACGCGCGTCTTTAATCTGCTGGTAGGGGGCTAAAACATAGCTTCTAATTTGATGCCCCCAACCAATCTCGCTTTTTTCTTCGGTGTTACCTTGATCGCGTTGCTTTTGGAGTTCTAGCTCATAGAGTTTGGATTTGAGCATTTTTAAAGCGGTCGCCCTGTTCTTGTGTTGGCTACGATCATTTTGGCATTGCACCACGATTCCGGTAGCAAAATGCGTGATGCGCACAGCCGATTCGGTCTTATTCACATGTTGCCCGCCCGCTCCGCTGGCACGATAGGTGTCAATTCTAATATCCTTATCCTCAATCACAATATCAATGTCATCATCCACTTCTGGGCTGACTTGTACGCTAGCAAAACTGGTGTGTCTTTTGCCATTGGCATTAAAGGGGGACATGCGCACAAGGCGATGCACCCCATTTTCATTTTTCATGTAACCATAGACATTCACCCCCCTAATGATGAACGCCACGCCCTTAATGCCCGCCTCTTCGCCCTCTTGGTAATCCAACAATTCCACCTTAAAACCCTTGCGTTCTGCCCAACGCAAATACATGCGATAAAGCATGCTCCCCCAGTCCTGACTCTCTGTCCCCCCCGCCCCGGGCTGGATACTCACCAACGCATCCATGCTGTCATGTTCATTAGAGAGCATCACGCCCACCTCCATGCTTTGCACCCGCGCTGAGAGTTTAGGGGCTTCCTCAAAAAGTTGTTGGAGGGCTAATTCATCATCTTGGGTGATCTCAAAAAGCTCGGTGGCTTCTTGCAAGGCGTTTTGGGTGAGCACATAACTTTCTAAGAGCCTCTCTAAACGGGCTTTTTCTTTATTCTTTTGGGCGGCTAAAGCCTTGTCTTGCCAAAAGAGGGGATCAGCTTGCTGGGCAATGAGAGTGGCAAGTTTTTCTTGTAAATTCTTGGGTTTGATGATTTGGGCGATGTTGCTACATTTGCCCTGTAGCTCCTTGAGTAACTCGCTGTATTGGTAGGCATCCATGCGTGTTCCATTTGGTTTTTTTGTGCTATTATACACCATTGTCTATTCGATCAAGCAGATCAAAGAGAGGATCAAACATGTATATCCAAAGGGTTTTAAAACATATTGGGGGAACTTACCCCCACCAGAAAGAGTTCCAACAAGCCGTAGCCGAAATGCTACATTCTCTGGCCCCTCTTTTGAAAAAAGAGCCCCAGTATGAAAAACATGCCATTTTAGAACGCTTGATCGAACCCGATCGGCAGGTTTTCTTCCGTGTGGTGTGGCTAGATGATGCGGGCAAAGTCCAAGTCAATCGGGGTTGCCGTATCCAATTTAATGCCGCGATTGGGCCTTATAAGGGAGGATTGCGATTCCACCCCAGTGTGAATGCTAGCATCATTAAGTTTTTGGGTTTTGAACAGATTTTTAAAAACGCCCTCACCACTCTTAACATGGGCGGAGCTAAGGGGGGGAGTGATTTTGACCCCAAGGGCAAGAGTGATGCAGAGATCATGCGTTTTTGCCAAGCCTTTATGGACGAGCTTTACCGCCATGTGGGTGCGCTAACCGATGTGCCCGCTGGGGATATTGGCGTGGGCACGCGCGAAATTGGCTATTTGTTTGGGCGTTATAAGAAATTGGTCAATCGCTTTGATGGCGTGCTGACAGGCAAAGGTTTAGATTGGGGCGGGAGCTTGGTTAGAAAAGAGGCGACTGGGTATGGCTGTGTCTATTTTGCCCAAGAAATGTTAGGGGCTAGAAAAGAAGGTTTGGAAGGCAAGGTGTGTAGTGTATCTGGGAGTGGGAATGTGGCGATTTACACCATTGAAAAACTCTATGAAGTGGGCGCAATCCCGGTAACTGCTAGTGATTCGAAGGGTATGATCTACGATTCAGAGGGGATTGATCTAGCCTTGCTCAAAGAGATTAAGGAGGTCAAGGGGGGGCGCATTGAGGAGTATGCCAAGCATAAAAAAAGCGCGCAATACACCGCTACAAAAGATTATGCCCCGGGGACTAATGGGGTTTGGAGCGTACCTTGTTTTGCAGCCTTCCCCAGCGCTACGCAGAACGAACTTAGCCTTGCAGATGCACAAACTCTATTAAACAATGGTTGCCAATGCGTGGTGGAGGGGGCTAACATGCCCTCTAGCACCCAAGCAGCCCAAGCGTTTTTAAAAGCCCAAATTTGCTATGGACCGGGTAAGGCAGCTAATGCCGGGGGTGTGGCGGTGAGCGGGCTTGAAATGGCACAAAATGCGAGCATGCACCCTTGGAGTTTTGAGGTGGTTGATGCTAAATTGCGCACGATCATGAGGGATATTTTTGAAGACGCTTTTCACACGGCTCAAGAGTTTAAAGATCCGACTAACTTGGTTTTAGGGGCTAACATCGCAGGCTTTAGAAAAGTGGCTGACGCGCTGATCGCACAAGGATATTAGTGGTGTGCTCAGAGGGATTCAAACCCCCGACCTACAGGACCGCAACCTGTTGCTCTATTCAGCTGAGCTATGAGCACCCAAAAACAAACCGCATTATAGCGTAATTTTGGCTAATTTTAGGTTAAATTTACAAAATTTCGTTAAAATACGCCCATCTAATCGAAGAAAGTAGGTGATGGCATGCCCGGAATCAAGGTCAGAGAGAGCGATAGCTTTGATGAAGCTTATAGGCGCTTTAAAAAACAGACTGATCGCAATTTGGTTGTAACAGAGTGCCGTGCGCGGCGTTTCTTTGAGTCCAAGACAGAGAAGCGTAAAAAGCAAAAGATCAACGCCAAGAAGAAAATCCTAAAGCGGCTATATATGCTCAGGCGTTATGAGTCTAAGCTGTAGTGAGGAATCATGGAGTTTAGTGGCGAGAGTGTTTTGGTTACGGGGGCTAATCGGGGCATCGGGCGTGCTATTGCCCTTTTGCTGGCAGGCTATAGCCACAAAGGGGGTCAGCGACTCAAGGTTTGGATCAACTACCGCAACAGGCATGAGGAGGCCGATGCACTCAAGGTTGAAATTGAGAAGCTAGGCGGGAGGGTGGCTCTGATCAAGTTTGATGTTACCTCTGAGGAGCAATTTGTCGAGGGCATCAAAACCATTGTTGCTAGCGATGGAGGCTTAAGCTATTTGGTCAATAATGCCGGGATTGTGTTAGACAAATTAGCGGTGCGCATGAAAACTGAGGAATTTAGGCATGTGCTAGAAACCAATTTGACATCGGTTTTTGTAGGTTGCCGTGAGGCTTTGAAAGTGATGAGCAAGCAAAGGTTTGGGAGCGTGGTGAATATCGCTTCTGTGATCGCCGAGCGGGGCAATATGGGGCAGACCAACTATGCGGCTAGCAAGGGGGGTATGGTTGCGATGAGCAAATCCTTTGCCTATGAGGGGGCTTTGCGTAATGTCCGCTTTAATTGCATCACTCCCGGATTTATCGATACGGACATGACAGCTCTTGGCGAGGATGTGAAAGAATCCTACTTAAAAAACATCCCCCTAGCCAGATTAGGGCAACCAGCAGAAGTAGCGGGGGCGGTGGCGTTTTTGCTCAGTGATCTATCTAGCTACATTACGGGAGAGACCTTGAAAGTCAATGGTGGCTTGTATATGTGAGAGTTGAGGAAATTCTATAAGGAGAAACGATGCAATTTTTGTTTTTGATTTTGTTGTTGGTGATCATCTACTTTTTATACCGCATTGTAGATGTGTTGGAACGCAAGTAGAGCAGGGTTTAAGGTTTTTCAAGCGGTTTTGAGTTAGAATTTTAAGATTACATTTAGGATAATTAGGAGTTGTTATGGCATTATTTGAAGATGTGCAAGCGGTGATTGTTGAGCAGTTGAATGTAAGTGCAACACAGGTTACAGAAGAGGCGGATTTTATCAAGGATCTCAACGCCGATTCGTTGGATGTGGTGGAGCTTATCATGGCTCTTGAGGAGAAGTTTGGAATCGAGATTCCTGATGAGCAAGCAGAGAAAATTAAAACCGTGGGGGATGCGGTTCGTTTCATTCAAGACAATAAATTAGCCTAGTTTTGTGAGGGCCCATTTTTAAGGTATTTGGCTAGCTAGAAGGAGTTTTTTTGCGTAGGGTTGTGGTAACGGGCATGGGCATGGTGAATGCCTTAGGACTGGATAGAAAAAGTGCTTTTGATGCCATTGTGCGCGGGGAATGTGGGGTGAAACAGATCACAAGTTTTGACACCACTGGTTTTCCTGTGCAAATTGCAGCAGAAATCACCAATTTTGATCCCGCTTCTGTGATGAATCTCAAGGATGTTAAGAAAGCGGGTCGCTTTATCCAGCTAGCCCTGCTGGCCATCAAAGAAGCGATGCAAGATTGTGGCATTTTGCAAGATAGTAAATGCCCGGAGCAGTGGGCAGAACGCATGGGGGTGAGCTCTGCTTCTGGGATTGGAGGTTTGGGCAACATCGAGGCCAACTCGATTTATTGTTATGACAAAGGTCCTAGGAAGGTCAATCCTTTTTTTATCACTTCGGCTTTGGTGAATATGATTGGCGGGTTTGCCTCCATAGAATACGGCATTAAGGGACCCAATGTTTCCAGTGTAACTGCTTGTGCGGCGGGCACGCATGCCATCATTGAAGCCTACAAAACGATTTTGTTGGAGGGTGCGGATCGCATGTTAGTTGTGGGGGCAGAATCGACCATCTGCCCGGTAGGGATTGGGGGCTTTGCCTCCATCCGCGCTCTCTCTAATCGCAATGACGAGCCCTTGAAGGCTTCCCGCCCCTTTGATAAAGAGCGCAATGGCTTTGTGATGGGCGAGGGCGCGGGGGCCTTGATTTTAGAGGAATATGAAAGTGCCAAATCTAGAGGAGCGCAGATTGTCGCCGAGTTGGTGGGCTATGGGGAAAGTGGGGATGCTAGCCATATCACCGCCCCTGCACCCAATGGCGAGGGGGCTTATCGGGCGATGAAATATGCCCTACAAATGGCTAGCAAACATGGCGTGAAAAATGTTGGTTATATCAATGCACATGGGACTAGCACCAGCTACAACGATCTTTACGAGACCATTGCGCTTAAAAATGTCTTTGGTGGTAAGGAGAATGTCCCCCCCGTGAGCTCCACAAAGGGGCAGATCGGACATTGCTTGGGCGCAGCAGGGGCAATTGAGGCAGTGGTGTCTTTAATGGCGATGCAAGAAGGCGTGATGCCCCCCACAATTAATCAAGAAGTCCCCGATCCGGGGTGCGATTTAGACTATATCCCCAATGAGGCAAGGGGTGCCAAGCTAGAGGCCGTGATGAGTAATTCCTTTGGTTTTGGTGGAACCAATGGAGTGGTGATCTTCAAGGCATTGTAAAGTATAGCAAGTGGCGATTTATTTAGATTTTGAAACCCGCATTAAGGGTCTTCAAGATGAAATTGAAATGGCGACCATTAGAGGGGACTTGGACGCTAAAGAAATCTTGGAAAAACGGCTAGCTAAGGAGACGGATAGCATTTATTCTAATCTCAGTGATTACCAACGCCTCCAACTGGCGCGCCACCCCGATAGACCTTATGCGATGGACTATATCGAGCTCATTTTGCAAGATCGCTACGAAATTTTTGGGGATCGACATTTTAACGATGATAAAGCGATTGTGAGCTTTATTGGCAAGATCGAGGGGGTTAGTGTGGTGGTGATCGCTGAGGAAAAAGGGCGAGGCACGAAAAATAAACTCCAACGCAATTTTGGCATGCCCAACCCTGAAGGCTACCGCAAAGCCTTGAGGGTGGCTAAGTTTGCCGAAAAATTTAATCTCCCACTTTTAATGTTGGTCGATACGGCTGGGGCTTATCCGGGCATTGGGGCTGAAGAGCGTGGGCAGAGCGAGGCTATCGCTAAGAATTTGCAAGAATTTGTGGCATTGAGAGTGCCCACCATCTCGATCATCATCGGTGAGGGCGGGAGTGGGGGGGCTCTAGCCATTGCTGTAGCAGACAGATTAGCAATGCTAGAATACTCTATTTTTAGCGTGATTTCTCCTGAAGGGTGCGCTGCCATTTTGTGGAACGACCCGGGTAAGGTAGAAGTCGCGGTTAAGGCTATGAAGATCACCCCGACAGACTTGAAAAAAGCCAATCTCATCGATGACATCATCTTAGAGCCCAAAAGAGGGGCACACCGCGACAAAGTCGAAGCCAGTTTAGCCATTAAGCGTTACTTTTTAGAACAACTCCCCTTGATCCAAAGTAGCGACTTTTTAAATTTGCGCTATGCAAAACTCATGGCCTGCGGGGCTTTTGAATAATTTCTAACAAATTTCTTCATTAAATCCATTTTTAGACGATATAACAGAGCCAAAGCAAGGAAGCTTTAGGATATTTAACAAGGAGTTATTATGGCATTTCAGATCAATACGAACATCAATGCGTTAAATGCCCACGCGGTCGGGCTAGTAACACAGCGTAATTTGCGCGAGTCGTTGGAACGCTTGAGTTCTGGTTTGCGAATCAACAAGGCGGCCGATGACGCATCGGGTATGACCATTGCCGATTCTTTACGCTCGCAAGCCAAAAGTTTGGGGCAGGCAATCGCCAATACTAATGATGGGATTGGGATCATCCAAATCGCCGACAAAGCAATGGATGAGCAAATCAAAATCCTAGATACCATCAAGGTTAAAGCGACCCAAGCCGCTCAAGATGGGCAAAACACCCAGTCTAGGAAGGCTCTACAAGCCGATGTGATCCGCTTGATCCAAAGTTTGGACAATATCGGGACCACCACCTCCTATAACGGGCAAGCCCTCTTGTCAGGTGCGTTCTCTAACAAAGAGTTCCAAGTAGGGGCTTATTCCAATGAAACCATCAAGGCTAGCATTGGTTCAGCCACCTCCGATAAGATCGGGCAAGTTAAGATTGTTACAGGTAAATCTATCACGGCTTCTGGTGAAGTTACCTTGACCTTCAAGCAAGTCGATGGCGTGCATGATGTGCATTTAGAAAGTGTGAAAATCTCCACTTCAGCGGGCACAGGGCTTGGGGTTTTAGCAGAGGTGATCAATAAAAACTCTAATGCTACAGGTGTGCGGGCTAATGCTACGGTGATCTCCACCTCAGACAAGGCGATCCAATCAGGAAGCTTGAGTGACCTAACCATCAATGGGATCAAGTTGGGCAATGTCGTGGGCATTAAGAAAAACGACAGCGATGGGCGCTTGCTTGCGGCTATCAATGCCATAACGGCTCAAACAGGTGTTGAGGCCTATACAGATTCTAATGGGCGTTTGAACCTAAGGAGTTTAGATGGACGCGGAATCAGCATCAAGGCAGATGACAAAAATGACAACGGCGATAAGGTTGCTGTAGATGCCTTGAATGGTGGACAGAAAATCAGCAAGGGGTCTGTCAATTTTGGTCGTCTATCCTTGGTCCGCCAAGACGCTCGGGATATTTTGGTGGTCTCTGGCAACAATCAAGATGCCATGGCAGGCTATAAAGCCATTGGTTTTGAAAAAGGCAAGGCAGCCAGCACAACCGTCAATTTACGGGATGTCTTGGGCGAATTTAACCAAGCGGTGCGTTCCGCTTCTGGGGCTAACTATAACAAAACCCTAGCAGATGAAAACCTCACTCTAGGCTCTGGGGTTACTACCTTGCGTGGGGCGATGGTTGTCATGGATATTGCCGAATCTGCTCAAAAAATGTTGGATAAAATCCGCTCTGATTTGGGCTCTGTACAAAACCAAATGGTGAGCACGGTCAATAACATCACCATCACACAAGTGAATGTGAAAGCCGCTGAGTCTCAAATCCGCGATGTAGATTTTGCTCAAGAGAGTGCGAATTTCAGCAAGAACAACATCTTGGCACAATCTGGCAGTTATGCGATGAGTCAGGCCAACACGATCCAACAAAACATCTTAAGGCTCTTAACTTAGGGCGGGTGGCTCTAGCCACAAAGCGATCTCATCAGCCAAAAAAAAGTCTTTGGCGGTGAGTTGCCCCCCGTGTAGGTCGCAAATCTGCTCCTCTAGGAGAGTTTGCACTTGGGCGGGTTTTAATATTTGGCAATCCACTCCCACCGCGCAACGCAATCCCAAAAAAACACGCTCAAACCATAAATCTTGAGGACTTAGCACCTCAATCTTAACCCCACTAGGTTTAGCCATATAGGCTTTAATATCCTTGCTCTTAAAAAAGCGTTGGTTGTGGATACGCCCTACAGATCCCGCCCCACAGCCCAAATATTCCAAGCCCCGCCAATAGGCTAGATTGTGCCGACATGGATAATTTTTGGTATAATTGGACACTTCGTAGTGCCTAAAACCATACGTTTCTAGCTGGGTTTTTAAAAAGCCATCAAATTGGAACAAATCTTGAGAGCGCACACTCTTAGATAACTTGGTGTTTTCTTCTAAGGTTAGGCTGTAGGCAGATAAATGGTTAATGGGGAGTTTACTGGCCTGCTGGATTTCTTGCATGAGACGCTCTTTAGTGTCTAGGGGAGTGTTGTAAATGAGATCAATGCTCAAATTTTCAAACCCACTTTTATAAGCGGTGTCTAGAGCTTGCCGAATCTCTTGGTCATTGTGCGTGCGTTGCAAAAATTCTAGTTTGTCTTTAAAAAAACTCTGCACGCCGATGGATAGACGGGTTGCGCCCAGTTCTTTGAGGCCACCACACCAAGCCCTATCCAAGAGATCGGGGTTAGCCTCAAGGGTGATTTCAATATCGGGGTCTAGGTGTGCATAGGTGGTGATGGTCTTAAAAATCACCTCATAGTGTTTTACCTCTAGGGTGTTGGGCGTACCACCGCCCACAAAGATCGTTTGGAGTGTGGGCGTACCCTCTAGACTCTCTTGAATATCTTGGATTAAAGCGCAGACATAATCGTCTTTTAAATCCTCCAAGCCGCTGAAAGAGTTAAAAGCGCAGTATCCGCACTTGCTGGTGCAGAAAGGAATGTGGATATACAGACTAGATACGCCCGATTTAAGCATGTATTAATCCTTCAAATAGTAGCATTTTAGCGTTTTTTTGATAAGAACAGATAAAGGATGCGTGATGAAAAAGATTGTTTTATTGGGTGTTGTGGCTGGTATGGGACTTTTGAGTGCAGCCGATCCAGCTATGTTGGTCAAGAAATGTGCGGGGTGTCACGGACCTGCGATGGATAAAAAAGCCTTTGGTAAAGGGCATGTGGTCAATACCCTAGATAGTGCCACCATTAAAGAAGATCTAATGGCATACAAAGCAGGTTCGCTCAACCGCTATGGCATGGGTGGCGTGATGCACGGGCAAGCTAAAAATTTGAGCGATGCAGACATTGAGGCTTTGGCTAAATACATCCCCACTCTTAAAAAGTAGGTGATGGATTGGGTGGAGGGGGGTTTTAAGCGTGTTTTAGTTGCGTGTGTTATAATAATCTCTTATCAAAAGAGAAAGGATAGCGCATGGAGACTAAGAAAAGTTACCGCCCTAATGTTGCCGCTGTCGTGCTTTCGTCTCACTATCCTAGGGATTGTGAGTTTTTTATTGCCCAGCGCATTGATATTCAAGGGGCATGGCAGTTCCCACAAGGCGGGATCGATCAAGGGGAAACGCCCTTGAGGGCTCTGTATCGGGAATTGTTGGAGGAGATTGGCACGGATGCGGTGGAAGTGATTGCCGAGTATCCTAAATGGATCACCTATGACTTCCCGCCCACCATGCCCAAGAAACTTTATCCCTTTGATGGGCAAAAGCAGAAATATTTTTTGGTGCGTTTAAAAAATAATACCCTCATTAATATTGAAACAGCTGTCCCCGAGTTTGATCGCTATGAGTTTGTCAATCCTCATGAATTGTTCCACAAAGTGGTGCATTTCAAACGCCAAGTCTATAAGCAGGTAATCGGCTATTTTAGAAGAGAGGGGTATTTATAGGTGCTGGTCGTGCAAAAATTTGGGGGGACAAGCATGGGGGGGTGTGTGCGCATTCAAGCGGTGGCTCAACGTATCATAGAGAGTAAAAAAATCTTTGAGGATATGGTCGTTGTGGTCTCAGCGATGGGGGATAGTACCGATGAGTTTTTAGATTTAGCGCACCATTTTTCTAACAAGCCCAATCGACGCGAGTTGGATCGCTTGCTCAGTAGTGGCGAGAGTATCGCTAGTGCTTTGCTAGCCATCGCCCTAGAATCCTTGGGGCAAAAAGCATGCTCTTTAAGCGGGAGAGAAGCGGGGATTGTAACAGACGCCCACTACACCCGCGCGCAAATCTTACAAATCGACCCGACCAAGATTAAAGACCTCTTGGCACAAAATTTTGTGGTGGTTGTTGCGGGGTTTCAAGGGGTGAGTGCCAATGGAGAAATCACCACTTTGGGGCGTGGGGGGAGCGATTTGAGTGCGGTGGCGTTGGCTGGGGCCTTGCGGGCACATTTGTGCGAGATTTATACCGATGTGGATGGGATTTACACCACCGACCCACGCTTGGTGCCAGAGGCTAGAAAAATTGATGAAATTAGTTACGATGAAATGCTAGAGTTAGCCTCTATGGGGGCTAAGGTGCTTTTTAACCGCTCTGTGGAGTTGGCTAAAAAATACAATATCCCCCTGATTACGCGTAACTCTTTTAGCCACAATGAAGGCACGCGCATCACTTCTGAGGAGCAAATTTTGGAAAAACCCATTGTGAGTGGCATTGCCCTAGATAAAAACCAAGCCCGCGTGAATATCATTGATGCATGCGATTATCCGGGCATAGCCGGCGAAATTTTTGGACTCTTGGCAGAGGCTAACCTCAACATTGATATGATCGTGCAAACCATTGGCAAAAATGGTAAAACCAATATCAATTTTACGCTCCCTGAAGAGGATTTAGAAGTTTGCCAGCAGGTGCTCAAAAATGTGCGTGATATTGGCTCAGTGGAGTGCGATCGCCAAGTGGCTAAGGTTTCTGTGGTAGGGGTGGGCATGCGCTCCCATTCTGGTATTGCCAGTGCAGCGTTTAAAGCCCTCGCTAGAGAAAATATCAATATTTTGATGATCAGCACCAGCGAGATCAAAATCTCAGTGGTGGTGGATGTTGGGTTGGCTGAACTCGCGCTTAAAACCTTGCATGCCGCTTTCAAATTAGAATTGTGATTGCGTTTGCCAAGTGGCTCCAAAAAACTAAAAACGATCTTAGCTATCCGCTGGACTGGTTGGAGCGTGTAGATTGGACCCGCTTTGTTGCTACAACCCAGCACTTAGCACAGGGGGGGTGTTTGCTCATCGGTGCGGACTTGGAGCGCACATGGTTTAAAATTTATGTGTTAAGCCATCTTAACCGCCACAAATTGCGCCCCCTTGTCCCCATTTTTGATACCCCCAGTGCTTTTGAGGGCTTTTTAAACACCAAGGACGATTCCTCTCTAGCTCTTATCGCCCACATGCTCAATTTGAGCTACCAAAGTTGCGCCCTCTGGTATGTGGGTCTAGCCCACACGCCCCTAGCCCAGCTCGCCTTAAGTCTAGATCAGCACTTTTTGTGGATTTTAGACACCCCCCATAAAGAAGCCATCAGTTTGCACTCCCTTGATCCCATGCTGGATTTCAAATTGCTCCAACTCTACCAAATTTTCGAAAACCTCTTATTTGATGTTTTACTCGGGAGGCTAGAACTTTGAAGACTAGCATGCTGATTTTAAGCCACACACCCCACCAAGAGGCCCTGCACTGCCAAGAGAGACTACAAGAGGAATTACAAGGCATGCGCCCTCTGATTGATATGGTGGCAGAAGAGGAGCTTAAAATAGAGCATGCCCAAGAAATCAAGAATCGCTGTGTTTTAAGTTATGCTGGACCCAAAATCTTTATCATCGCTGCACACCATTTTAATATCTTTGCCCAAAATGCCCTGCTCAAAATCTTAGAGGAACCCCCAGCCAACACCCGTTTTATTGTGATCGCCAAGCACAAACATGCGCTGTTGCCCACCATGCTCTCGCGCTTAATCTGTCAAGATAAGCGCACACAGATTACCAAAGAACCCTTTAAGCTCAACCTAGCCACTTGCACGCTCCAAGATATTTATGCCTACCTCAAAGAGTTAGAGGGGCGAAGCCTAAGTATTGAGCAAGGCGCACAATTAATCCAATCTCTTTTATATGCTCTGCAAGAGGCAAAAATCCCCCTAGAGGCATCTATGTTAGATCATTTCCAGCAAGCTATGCAAGCTAACTTGCTCTACATGCGCCCTAGTCATAATCTCTTGCCTCTATTATTAATGGTGCTCCAAGCTAGAGACAATCCATGTTTTTAGAACGCATCCACCCCACAAGTTTTCCCCTAGCCCTAGAGCGCATCGCCCCCCACCCAGCCGGGCAAAAAATCATGGCAAAAAAGGCGCAACTTTTAGCCTTTAAAATCACCGCCCTCCCTTTAAGCGCAACACTCATTTTAAAACAAGAGGCTTTGCGTGTGGGTGCAGAGCTTGCCACCCCCAAAGATTGCATTTTGGCCCGTGCCAAAACCTATGATTGTTTGTTGGTCGGCACTTTGGATCAGCTCCAAAAATTATGCCAAAAGTGCCAAACCCAAGATTTTGGGCTTAAAAAACTAGCCAAGAATTTACAAAGCCACCTACACCCCACCCGCCCCAAACCGACACTGATGGGCGTGATCAATCTCACCCCTGATAGTTTTTACCCCCATAGCCGCCACAACACCAAGCAAGCCCTAGAAAAAATCCAGCTGTATTTGGAGCAAGGCGTAGAATACATTGACATTGGGGCAGCTAGTTCTAGACCCTTTAGTGCACGCATTGATTCTCAAGAGGAAATCGCGCGTTTAAAAGAGGTGTGCCTAGAGATCAAAAATCAAAAGCTTTACCCACAAGCTAAATTTAGCATTGACACTTATAACCCCCAAAGTGCTGCCTTTGCGCTCGAACATGGCTTTAGCGTGCTCAATGATGTCAATGGCTTTAGAGATCAAGAAATGCGTAAGTTAGCACAAACCTACAAGGCCCGAGCCATTATCATGCACTCTCAAGGCGTGCCGATGGACATGGCACGCTTTGATCAAAACACCCATCTAATCGCTGAGATAGAAGTTTTTTTTGAAACCCAAATCGCTCTTTTGCTAGAACATGGCATAGAGGATATTATCTTAGATGTGGGCTTGGGCTTTCATAAAAACACTCCAGAAAATCTCGCCCTCATCCAGCATTTGGAGCATTTTTTACACTTTGGCTATCCCTTGCTCATTGGGGCTAGCCGTAAAAAATGCATTGGGGAGGTGTGTGGGCGGGAGGTTGAAGATCGCCTAGCCGGCACTCTAGCCCTGCACCTTGTTGCTCTCCAGCATGGGGCTAGCATTTTGCGTGTGCATGACATTGCCCCCCACCAAGACATGATAAAAATCCACCAAGCCCTAGCCCAAGTGCCCTAAACTTCAGTTACAATACTAAACATCCAAGCCCCGATTCTCCAGTCCAAAGAGCAATTCACAAAGTAATTAAATAATTTTAGTTAGCATACAAGAGTCTCTTTCATTTTTTAAAGGAATCTTGTTATGGAACACCAGCACCACAAGCTCAATCTCTTTGACATCCGCTGGATGTGGTCGATGTTTGGCACCGCCATTGGAGCGGGGATTTTGTTTCTACCCATTAAAGCGGGCACACATGGCTTTTGGCCTGTGGTGGTGATGGCAATCTTGAGCTTTCCAATGACTTGGCTTAGCCATCGGGCGTTGGCGCGCTTTGTGAATGCGATAGGCAATGAGGATATCACCCATGCTGCTACCCGCTTGGGCAGAAAGGCGGGCTTTGTGATCACCCTCATGTATGTGTTTGCGCTCTACCCCATTTGCCTGGCTTATGGTGTGGGGATCACCAACACCGCCGAGTCCTTTTTTGTGCACCAATTAGGCTTGCATTATTTTGAACACAACCGCTTTTTTTTGGCTGAACATTTGATTACGGGCATGATTTTTGTGATGATCTTTAACACCACGGTGGTTACGCGAATCGCTAATGCTTTGGTCTATCCTCTAGCCTTGATCTTACTAGTCTTTTCACTTTATTTGATTCCTTACTGGAAGACCGCTATGATTACAGAAATCCCCACTTTTGCGGGTTTCTTTGCCGCACTTTGGTTCACCTTGCCCGTGCTCGTTTTTTCTTTTAACCATAGCGCGATCATCTCCACATTTGCCCAAGCCATCGAAAAGCGTTATGGCGCGCTCAAACATTTTAAAACCAACCAAATCGAATTGCTCAACACTTCTTTGCTCCTCTTTTTCGTGATGTTTTTTGTTTTTTCTTGTATTTTGTGCCTAGAGCCTAGCGACTTTGATAAGGCTAGAGAACAAAATATCCCCATCTTAAGCTATTTTGCTAACACTCTAGGTAGCCCCATTATTGGCTACGCCGGTCCCCTTGTAGCTTTTTTAGCGATCACCACCTCCTTTTTTGGGCATTATTATGGGGCTAAAGAAGGCTTAAAGGGCTTGGTGGTGCAAATTTTCACTAAGGATAAGCTCAACACCAAGAGGCATAAACAAATTGATGTTTGGATCACGCTCTTTTTGTGGATCAGCATCATCGCTGTCTCCTATTACAACCCAAGTATCTTGGGCTTTATTGAAAGTTTGGGCGGACCAGCTCTAGCCACGATCACTTTTATTTTGCCCATTGTGGCGATGTATTTATTGCCCTCCATGAAAGAGTTTAGGAGCCCTTGGGCAGATGGGTTTATTTTCTTAACCGGTGTGCTCACCGTTTTGAATGCTATTGTAGGGTTTTTGTAAGATCGATCAAAATGAGCAAGGAAAACTAATGACACAAATTCCTAAAACCCAACAAGAAATTTATAGCCAATCTATGAGTGCGATTTTTAAAATTGGCATTGGACCTAGTTCCTCGCACACCATCGGTCCTATGGATGCCTGTGTGCGTTTTTGTGGGCTTGTTTATCATCAAGGGCTCTTGGAACAAATGGCGCGGGTGTGTGTGATCTTGCATGGCTCTTTAGCCCTAACGGGTAAGGGGCATTTGACAGATTTAGCATGCGTGGTGGGTTTGAGTGGGATTAGTGCTAGGGAAGTGAGCGTAGAGCAAAGGCAGGCGATTATCCAAAAAGTAATCCAAGAAAAACGCATTTTATTTGCCCAAACCAAGGAATTACCCTTTGACTTGCAACAAGATATTATCTTTGATTCGCAAGCACTAAATTTGCATGAAAATGGCATGGTGGTGCAGGCATGGGATCATCAAGACGAGATTTTGATTCAAGAGGTTTATTATTCTACCGGTGGGGGGTTCATCTACACCCAAGAAGAATTACAAGCCAAGAAATCCAGCACCACGCCCAGCAAGTACACCCCCTTTGATTTTGATAGTGCCAAAGAGTTGGCTCAAATGTGCCAAGAGCAACAAACCTCGATCGCTAACATTGTGCGCCAACATGAAAATGCGCTATTTGGAGAGGGGTATGCTGATTCGTATTGCTTGGAAGTTTATCAAGCAATGTTGGCGTGCTACAAACATGGCATCCAAGCCCAAGAGAAACGCCTGCCGGGCTGTATTGGCATGGATCGCCTCGCCCCCTCCATCCAAGAACGCTTGGCCAAAAACCCTCAAGAGGGCAAAGACCCGCTAGCTTTAGTGGATTACATCACCCTATATGCGCGTGCGGTGAGCGAAGAGAATGCCAGCGGAAACAAGGTTGTAACCGCACCCACCAATGGGGCTTGTGGGGTTGTCCCAGCCGTGTTGCTCTATTGCCAAAACCATATCAAGCCCCTAAGCCCAGAGGCAATCGTGGATTTCTTGCTCACATGCAGTGCCATTGGTTATTTATATAAAAAAAATGGGTCGATCAGTGGGGCAGAGGCAGGGTGCCAAGCAGAGGTGGGGGCGGCTTCTTCAATGGCAGCTGCCGGGTTTGCCTTTGTGCTGGGTGGCAGTGTGCGCCAAGTTTTAAGCGCAGCCGAGATTGCTATGGAACACCATTTGGGCTTGACCTGTGATCCGGTGGGGGGATTGGTACAAATCCCTTGTATTGAGCGTAATGTGGTGGGCTCCATCAAAGCAGTCGCATCCGCGCGCCTAGCTCTTGAGGATGGCTACCAAGCTAAGGTCAGCCTAGATGAGGTGATCTTAACCATGTATCAAGTGGGCAAATCCATTGATGTCAAATACCGCGAAACTTCCTTAGGAGGTTTGGCGTTGAATGTGCATATCCCTAGATGTTAATTTTGATATTTGGCTAGAGATGTGCTGGGGGCTCTGTGCCCCATCAATGACATGGGTTTTTAACCCCAAGATTTGGCATGCCCTCTCCAAGCGATCTTGGGTGCGCTCTAAAAATTCCACCCCCAAGGCTTCGATTGTATCCATGTTCTGCATTTTAGCTTGCCATCTCTGCTCTAGAGTGGCGTGATCCAAGCGCAAGAAAAAAACCATGTCGGGCACAATCTCTAATAACCCGTGTTGGCGGTGCAACTCTAGGGCGTGTTCTAAGCTATAGGGGGCATAAGCTAGTCCTGAGATGAGAGAGCGATCGCTAAAAATGAGCTGGTGGGCGTTTGGTTTGAGCACTTGTTCCACATGCAAAGCCCGATCGGCTAAAAATAATAGGAATTGGGTTTGTGGCGGGAGAGCTTGGTGCAAAAGCATTTCTCTTAGAGCCTGCCCTAAGGGCGTTCCTCCCGGCTCTTTGGTAAAAAGGGCACTTGGGAATTGTTGCTTGAGGAGTGCTATTTGCGTGCTTTTTCCGCTAGCATCCACGCCTTCAAGTGCAATCAACATGGCATTTTTCCAAAATAAAACCAAGCACGCTGGGGGGCACGAGGTGCTGGATTTGTCCATGGTGGGTTAGGATACTGCGCACCACAGAGGAACTAATAAAGGCATTTTGCAAAGCCGGCATAAAATAGAGAGTCTCCAAATTGGGGTTTAAAGACTTGTTGGCATAGCCCATTTGGAATTCAAATTCAAAATCACTCAGCGCCCTAAGCCCCCTGATGATAAATTTACAGCCATGCTCTTTAGCCAAATTAGCCAAGAGCCCCTCAAAAGCCACACATGCCACGTTTTTTAAAGGCATGGTGGCTAGTTGCACCATTTGCAAGCGATCGGCTAGCGCAAACATGGGGTTTTTGGCACGCGACTTAGCCACCGCTACGATCACGCGCTCAAAAAGATCGCTACTCCTTTGGATAATGTCTAAGTGCCCGTTAGTGATCGGATCAAAGGTGCCCGGATAAATGGCTAACTTCACCCGCCCCACCTGCTATAAAGATCGTTGGCAATGCCCAGCGCATCGAGCCACTTACCCACCAAAAACAACTCCATGCTTTTTAAATCCTTGGGCTTGGTATAGTAGGTCAGCATGGGTGGGGCGATGATGGCGCGCTCTTTGGCTAGGATCAATAAATTATTAAGAGCGATGCTATTTAGAGGCAATTCCCTAGGGGCTAACAAAAGTTTTTGTTGCTCCTTGAGCACCACAGCCGCACAACGGCTTAGTAGGTCATCACAAATGCCATGCGCGATCTTGGCAATGATATTCAAACTAGCCGGGATAATGGCTAAAGCATGCAAGCCAAAACTGCCTGAGGCTAGGGGCGCGTCAATTTGGTGGTGCTGGAAAATACGAGGCACTCTTGGCAAGTCCAAAAGGGCTTGCTTTAAATCCAAGCCCATTTCTTGGCGCGCGACCTGTTTGGCATGGGGGCTTAAAATCACAAAAACTTCTATGCAAGCGGGTAGATTCTCCATAAAACGCAGAGCCAATTCTACCCCGCTAGCCCCACTAATACCCACAGCCAACTTCACAACACTTCTCCTTTTAATAAGCCCGTAATCTTAACCTGCACCACTCTTTTACTGCGGATATTCAAGGCTTGGATCACTTGATTTAACACACCATTTTCTAGGGCTTGCAAGGAGGTTTCTAAGGAAATGGGTCCCTCTTTGAGGGTCGCGCTAAAGATTTCATGTTTGTAGATTAAAATGCGTGGTCCCACTTTATCCACGCTCAACGTGGTATTAGCCCCTAAAAAACTACGCGCACTAGCATTACCAATATAAGAGCGATCAATGGGCAGGGCATTAAAATATTCAAAAGGCACGCTTTTAGCGTAAGTGTTAGTTGCATCTAGGTTTTGATCTTTTTTGAGCATGGTTTTGCTCTTATAGACTTGGATGTCGGCTAAAACTTGGTATTTGATCCACACCTGATGCCCCCTCTGCCCCACGCTCACCAAGCCATCTTTACGCAAAAATTGCTGGTTACGCCAGTTGATTACGGGTTCTGGATTTGTAAGATCGGCGATATTCCCACCTGCTATTTGCGCCTCCACGCCCCGCACGCTAAAGGTGTAATTGTGGTAAAACTGGCTGTAAGCTTGGCTGATCTCTTGTTTGATAGCCTCTAGAGGGTTTTCTTGCGCGCCAAGAATAGTAACCAAATAAAGAAACGCAAAAAATTTTTTAAACATGGTCATCCTCGGCTTTTTCTAAGATAGAGAGCACCAACCAATAGTCTTTAGAACCAAAGCGCACCAAAACTTGTTCTTGCTCGCGTACGATTTCTTGGATAGACCCCACCCCAAAATGCGGGTGGAAGACCCGATCGCCCACTTGCCATTGTGGGGATGTTAGTAACTTAGCCTCTTGTAAGAAACAAGAGGGTTTGAGGTATTCGTGTATCTGCCCAAAATACACACGCTCCTGCACGCAACAAATATACAGCTCCTCTTTAGCGCGTGTAATCGCCACATAGCCTAAACGCCGCTCCTCTTCTAAGTTGGCATTAGCATAGGGGAAAAACCTTTCCTCAAAGCCCACAATAAAGACGACACGGAACTCCAGGCCCTTAGAGGCATGCACGCTCATGCACTTGATTGCCTCTTGGTTGGTGGGGGTGGGGGCTTCCAAAATGCTTTGATCTAAAAAATCTTGCAAACTGGGCTTGGGATCATCTTGGAAGTAAGAGAGTAACATGCCCTTAAATTCCTCTAGATTTTCTAGGCGTTCCTCTATATTGTCTTTTAAAGTGCTTTGAATTTGGGTGCGTTTAAAAAGGGTGGTGGCAAATACTTGGGCATCTGCATAGGTTTGGATGCTCTGAACTTGGGTCTTTAAATCCAGGAGCAACTGGTAGAAGTTTTTCACGGCTTTAAGCACCTTGCTAGAGAGGGCATGGACTAAAAACCCTTGTTCTAGGGCTTGGTAGATGGATAGACTCTGTGGTTTGGTGGTGCCAATCAATATCTCCACACTATCCTTGCTGATCCCTCTAGCAGGCTTATTGATGATTCGCAACACGCTGGCATCGTCATGGGGATTGGCAATGGCGCGCAAGTAAGCCAGTATGTCTTTAATCTCAGCGCACTCATAAAAGCCCGTAGTGCCAATAATCTGGTAAGGGATACGGGCAAACTTTAAACCCTCTTCAACACTCTTGGCTAAATAGTTGAGGCGGTAGAGAATGGCAATCTCGCTATGGGGCACGCCCCTTTGGAGACACTCCAGCACTTTTTGCGTGATAAAATCATTTTCTTTGCTAGCATCGCTAAAACACAGGACTTCTAAATGCTGGTGTTTGTTCTTGCGCTTGTGGCTAAAAAGAGTCTTGCCATGCCGGTGCTGGTTATGCCCGATGAGCTCATTAGCACAGGCTAGAATGCTTTTAGAGGAGCGGTAATTTTGCTCTAGCTTGATCACGCGTGCGCTCTTAAAGTGATCGGGGAAGTTTAAGATATTGCTAATATCTGCCCCTCTAAAGCCATAGATGCTTTGATCATCATCGCCCACCACACATAAATTATCGTGCGCACTGCAGAGTAACTGGAGTAACTTAAATTGTAGGGGATTGGTGTCTTGGTATTCATCTACCATGAGATGTTGGTAGTGCTGGCTCACTTCATAAGCTAGACTGGGCGTGTGTTGCAAGATGGCATAGGGCAGGGCTAGTAGGTCATCAAAATCGACCCAATTTTCTTTTTCTAGGGTCTGTGTATAAATCTCAAAGGCAGATTGGACATGCGAGTAGCAATCCTGCAAAGCAATGAGGTGGTTTTTGATCTGGAAGATCATTTTAAGCAAATGCCCCAAAAAGGCACGATCCTCTAATTTAGAGTTGCCTTTAAGCTGTAAAAATTGGGGTCTAACCAAGCTAAGAGCCTCTTCAGGTTTGATGATCTTAAAATTAGCCTCGCGATTTAACAAGTGCATGTGCTGTTTTAAAAACAAGAGTCCAAACCGATGGAAAGTGCAAAGCATGGGCTGAGAGGTTTTGATCTGGCAGGTTTGCAACATGGACATCGCCCGTTGATACATCTCCCGTGCGGCTTTATTGGTGAAGGTTAAAGTGAGTGTATTTTGTGCGGGAATCCCCACTTTGGCTAACAAATAAGTTAGGCGCGTGGTCAAGGTTTTGGTCTTGCCACTACCTGCACCAGCTAGCACTAAGAGTGGACCCTCCACATGCAACACCGCTTTTTTTTGCTCGGGGTTCAAATCGGCTAGCAAGTTTTTAATACTCATGGGAAATCCTCTTGATTGGTGGGGGCTTTGATTTGGAAATCAAAATAGAGAGAGTGGAAATTGGGGCTTTTAATGCCTCTAAAGCTATTCAAACTGGCTTCTAAATTCCCGGCGCGCTGGTAGAGCAAGCCCAAACCATAGCGCACATCATAATTCCCGGGATACTTGGTTTTGGCAAGCTCCAAATACAGCGCGGCATCGCCAAAACGCCCCAAAGCCATATTTGCCAAGCTGGCTAAAGCTAGGGGTTCTACGCTCTTTTCATCCAGACTATCGATTAAATAATTCAAAATACTAGCTGCCTTTTGGTATTTCTTTTGGAAAATACTCGTCAGGGCTAACATGCGCATCAAATCTATGCTCAAATTCTGATCTTGAGAGACGCTCAAGCGGGCAGTCAATAAATCCTCCTCATAGCTTAAAAGCCCCGTGATAAAGCCCATGTAAATAAACATTTTGCGCGCCAATAAAGGGCCATGGAAGAGTTCTTCTAAATTGACTTTTTTGCTTGTTAAGAAAGCATAGACCCCTAACATTTGTTTGATATCTGCGCGGTATTTGAGCATCATTTCATAAAAAATATTGGTGAGCATATTATTAGGGTACATTTTTTTAAGGGCTACAAAACTATCCACTAGGCGTTGCTTGTCTTGTGCCTTGTTGGCATAAGCAATGTTGAGCGCATAGTAAATGGGCATGGGCTTATGCGCCTTGCTGATCCAAGAGAGATCATCGTTATTCACCCCATTTAAATACCCAATAAAGGAGCTTAAAAAATCGTGTTGGATCGAGTCGTGAAAATTGAGGGTTTGGAAGTCTTTGGTGAGTTGTTGCAAAAAGACAGCTGGATCTTCATAGGCAAGCTTGGCTGCCAAGACGGCAAAAATCCCCCCCAAGACATTAGCATTATCTAGGTAATAGGCTTTTTTAAAGTGGAAGCTCGCATTATGATAATCTTCTAGTTGGGCGTAGATAAGCCCAATATTGTAGTGACTAGTGGCACTATTAGGATTGGCTTCTAAGGCTTGTTTAAAATCATGAAGAGCGGCGCGCAAATGCCATTTACTCAAGTTTCTAAGACCATTGATGGTGTGTTGATCGGCTATCCCAATATTCTTGCCCTTTTGCAATAGTGTAATCGCCTTATCAAAATCTTGCTTGCCTGTGGTATCCACAAAAAAGACTCCCTCTTGAATCGATCCCAAAGCCTTTTTGGATTCGACTAGCTTGAAGGGCGCATAGTAAAACAAAATATGCACCACGGGCAAACCAATACTCCCCCTAAAATTAGTCTGCCAAAAGTCGCGTCTAATCATGTTGATGTCAAAAAAATGTGGGTTCAAAATAGGCTCTATGGGGTAGGTATCACTCAAGATTTTTTCTTTTTGCCTGTCTTTTTTGATTCCATGGAGCAACAAATCTAACATGCTACTGGCTACAGGTAAATCCCCAATTTTAAGCGCAATGATCTGCATGGCCAACAAGGCTTCCATATCTTGGGGGTAATTACTATTATAGCGGTGCAAATACTCTAGGGCTTGGGAGTAATTCCCCGTGCGTGCATAGAGCAACCCCAAAGATTTAAAGTCTTTGGCATTGGCAATGGGCTCTAAATGATAGATGGCGCGATCTGCATCGCCAAAGAGTAAAAACATCTTGGCACTTAGCCGTTCTCTAGCATCTCTAAATAAATCCGAATTGGGGTTAGTTAGTGCACTTAGGGCTTCAAAGTAGTGCCCACCATAGTAAAGCCCTAGCGCATAAACATAGGAGTAGATGGGTTGTTTTTCTAGCTGGTGGAGATTTTGCATGGTGAGTTTGAGATAGCGGGTATAAAGGTCCATGTTGTTCAGATAAAAAGCAGCCACCATCGCATCAATGGAACTCACACTGGTATTTTTTTTGGCTGCAATGGCACGATCAAAGGAGCGTAAAGCCTCTGTATAATTTTGCTGGCGCATTTGGATTACGCCCAAGTTGTGGTTGGCAATACTGGAGGACATTTGGGCGATGTAGTGGAAGATTTGCAAGGATTCCTCTACTTGCCCTTGATTGTAGAGCAAGTCCGCCTTTTTAATCAGCTCATTGATCTTTTCTTCATTGCTCAAAGGGATTCTGGAGGCACTTGCCTTGGGGGTGGGGAGATTTTCTAACACAAAATCTTCATTTTGTTCGATTTTGGTCAATCTCTCTAGGGGTGCTGATTTGCTCGCCTCCTCCATTTTTTCAGCACGCTCGTTTCTGTGGTGGATAACACTGAACGCCACAAGTGCCATGATGAGCAAAAACAAAAACCCGATGCCACCCAAAACAGAAATGTAGAGTCTGGGGCGACTTTTGAGATTTGTCCAATTCTCTAGCAAGGCTTCTTTTAATCTGGGTACAGGATTAGAACTAAATAAACCCTTGAGATTTTGTAGCCGCGCTACTAGGCCGGGCTTGGTAGGAGAAGTTGGCTCAGGTGGGGTTTGTTCAGGTGGGGTTTGATCCATATGCCAGCCTTATTGCAAGTAAGGTTTGAGGGCTTTGGGGATGGCAATACGCCCCTCTTGGTCTTGGTAATTTTCCATGATTGCCACCAAAGTGCGCCCCACCGCTAAAGAGGAGCCATTTAGGGTATGCACAAAGGCATTCTTTTTGTTTTCCTTGTAACGGATTTTGGCACGGCGCGCTTGAAAATCGCGGGTATTAGAAATGGAGCTGATCTCGCGGTAGCAATTTTGCCCGGGTAACCAAACTTCAATGTCTATGGTGTTGCTGGCACTAAAACCAATGTCCCCACTACAAAGTTGCACCAAGCGGTGGGGCAACTCGAGGGCTTTTAAAATCCCGCTAGCCGTTTGCACCATTTTAGCTTGCATAGCCTCGCTCTCTTTGGGGCGGGTGAGTGCGACCAATTCGACTTTATCAAATTGGTGCTGGCGGATGATCCCATGCGTGTCTTTGGAGGCACTCCCCGCCTCTTTTCTAAAGCAAGGCGTGTAGGTGGTCATTAAAATAGGCAACTCCTCAGCGGCTAAAATCTCATCAGCATAGAGATTGGTTAAACTCACCTCAGAGGTGGGGATCAAATACAGCTCCTCGCCCTCTATTTTAAACAAATCCTCTTTAAATTTGGGGAGTTGCCCCGTGCCAAAAAGGGTGGTATTATTCACCACGACCGGCACCGATACAATCTCAAAACCTTGGGAAGCGTTGTAATCGAGCATAAAATTAATTAAAGCCCGATTGAGGCGCGCGCCCTCCTTGCGCAACACACTAAACCGGCTTTTGGCAAGTTTCACGCCCCGTTCAAACTCAATCCAGCCATTGTTTTGGGCTAACTCGTGGTGCTCTTTGGGCGCAAAATCAAAGGTTTTAGGGGTTAAAATTTTTCCGATCTCTACATTTTGCGTTTCATCTTTGCCAAAGGGTGTTGCGGGGTCTAACAAATTAGGGATGGTGTGTAAGAGAGTGTCTAGTTGTTGTTCTAGGGCATTGACTTGTTCTTGGAGGGTGTTGATCTTGTTTTTATTATCCTCTAGAGAGGCTTTGAGCGTGCCTAAATCGGGGCTATTTTCTTTTTGCTTACTAAAAAAGAGTTTGGAGGTCTTGTTTTGGAACTCTTGGGCTTGCTCTAGGGTCAGTTTTTGGGCCTTGTACGCCAATAAGAGGGTTTTTAAATCCTCTAAAATTTGGGGGTCTAAAAAGCGTTTAGTTAAATTGGCACACAAACCCTCAAAGTCTTGCAATAACAATTTTTTATCAATCATGTTCTCTCCTGGTGTTGGGTTTTCTAAAACCCCATTCTTGTGCCCACGCATCTAGGTAATCTTTAGATACCTCTAGGTGCAACACGCCCAGATCGCCACGCAAACTATCCCCAATTTGCCCATTGGGCAGAGCCATAAAGCTATCGCCATAGAAATTCCAAGCGATATTGTGTTTTTGGGAGCTATGCTTAGGGTAGTAGCCTTGGCGCACCGATCCGATCCGATTGGCACGCGCGATGAGCATGGAATTACAAAAGGCACGCGCTTGGCAGAGCATACGCCATCTCTCAGAGGATTCAAAAGTGCTAGCGGTGCTGAGTAAGACAATATCTACGCCTTTTTGGTGCATATCCAACCAAATGCTATCAAAATGCAACTCATAGCCAAAAAGCGGGGCGATACGCAGATCTTCAAGTTCCACAATCAAGGGAGCGCGCCCCTTTGTCTTGGGGTTGGCAAAAAAGGCTTCTTCGTCCCAGTGGCTAAAATGGATGAGTTTTTGTTGGGGATAAAACTGGGTTTGTGAGGGGGATACCCATGCCATTTGTTTGATAAGCCCGCTGGATTCTTGCAAGATCAAGGGGGCGATCAGGTGCTGTTGGTGCTTGGTAGCGAGTTCTTGGAGCTGTTCTAGGCGCGCTTGAGAATGCTGGTGGATGGTGTGCGCTTCGCTTTCCAATAATTCCAAAAAAAAGGGGGTGATCACATACTCGGGGAATAAGATTAGGGCTTGGGGGGGCATTTTAGCCAAAGTCTTGCCCACAAACTCCAAATCAAAGCGCGCCATCTGCAAGATCACCAAGTGCATTAGAATTTCACCGCCAAAATACCCGATACGCTATTATAAACATAGTGGGTTTTTTCCACCACTTCCAAATCCACCAAACTCAATTCTTCCTCTAATTCAGAGGGGCTAATAAAATTATCAATGGAGGAGGGCAAATAGGCATAGGCACGGTAGTTACGGCTAATGAGCATGCCTAGTAGGGGTAAAATCTTAGCGGTGTAAAAGCGTGCCAGCGATCCTAGAATACCCGAGCGATCTTGACGCATAAACTCCAAAACCAGCAACACCCCCTTTTTTTTGAGTACACGGCTAAACTCTTGTAGGGCTAGTTTACGTTCTAAGATGTTGCGCAAGCCATAGGCGATACTCAAAAAATCCACGCTTTGATCCTCTAGGGTGCTCAAATCCTTAGCCTCTAGGCAATCCAAATAAATTCCTGCCCTCTGTTTGCCCAAGCCCTCAATCTTACTTTTGGCAATGGCTAACATTTCTCTAGAGGGGTCAATCCCCCTAATGCTAGCCACGCTCCCTTGCAAGCGCGCCACTTCTTTTAGAATGTGCAGGAGCATATCTGCCGTCCCACAAGCTACATCGGCGACCCTCAAATCTTGTAAATCCCCCTTAAAGGCATGGATGTATTTTAAAGCCCGTCTGATTCCATCTAAACGCCAGCGTTGATCCTGCTTGAAACTCACAATCCGATTGGTGGTATCGTAGGTTTTGGCAATGGCATCAAACATATAGATGATTTTTTGTTGTTTTTCTTCAATCCTAGACATTAAAAGAATTTCCCCACCACGCAAAAGACAATCACAATCATGCACAAAGTGGGCACTTCATTAATCAGCCGAAAAAATTTAGGGCTTTTATACTGCCCATCACGCCCCAACTCACGCATGAACTTTTTACACATAAAATGGAAATGCAACAAAATCAGCACAAATAATAATTTGACATGCAACCAGCCATGGTGAAAGAGTGCCAACCCGCCCAAAGCCCAAATCAGGGCAATCCCACTCAACACGCTCACAATCATAGCGGGCATGGCAATGTAATAGTAAAGCTTTTGCTCTTGGATTTGCACCACAGCGACAAATTCAGCGCGATCGCTATACTCGCGGTGATAAACCAACAATCTAGGTAAGTAAAACAGGGCTGCCATCCATGAGATCACCCCTATAATATGCACCATTTTAAGCCACACATACAAGTTATCCATCTAATCTCCTAATACTTTTTCTAAAAGTTCTGGGCTAGCCTGCAAACACACCCAAGCCCCTTTTTTGTCCAGACTCTGCTTTTTAAGCAACACGCCATGTTTTCTGGCCCGCGCGCTCAAAACCTCCAAAACAGGGTAGCTCACCCACTGGCGCACGCTTTGTGTGGGCTCAAAGGGCTTGGGAGATGCGTTTTGCAAACAGAGTTGCAAACTCTGGCTATAGGCTTTCATCAGCCCCCCCACCCCCAAGAGCACCCCCCCAAAGTAACGCACTACAATAATGGCACTCTCAATTAAATCCCCACGCCTCAAAATGTCTAGTAGCCCCCGCGCGCTATTTTTGGGCTCGCGATCTTCATGCAAGGCTTCTTGCAAACTTCCTTGTTCTAAGTGGCGGTAGGCATAGACAATATGCCTAGCTTTGTGGTGCTCCTTTTTGAGCTTTTCTAGGGTGCTTTCAAAAAGCGCATAGGGCACTAAAAAGCCCAAAAATACCGAGCCCTTAATTTGGTGCTTGGATTGTATTTCCACATCTACATATTGCAAAAACTCTCCTAGTGTTGCAAATAGATTTGCATGGTGGCATTTTCTAAGAGTAAATTTTCTTTATTGCGGGTCAGATTAAACACTCCTTGTAAATTACGATAAAAAGCTAACTCAAAAGCCATGAGCTTTTCATTGATACACACCTTGCGTGTCATGCCCTTATCCTCGACTACCAAATGATCATCATCGCGAAAACTATAACTCACAAAATACTTATTACAATAAATAATCCCATAGATTCGCAACTGCTTTTGATCAAACTCTACATGCCCCATAGGCGTGTTTTTGAGTTTGGTATCCCTCAAATGCGCCCGATTTTTCCTAATATCTGCTTGTAAATTCCCTAAATCTGTTTGGATCATCGATCCATCGGGTTTAATGGAGTCCAAATGCAAATCCTTGATTTTGGCTTGCAATTCCTCTTGCAAGACATCTAGGCGATCTTTAGGATAAACATCGTCTAGATTGGGCGATTCATCTGAACTGGGATGGGATATTTGGGCTTCTAAAATGAGGTCTTTAAAGTCAAAAACGTTCCCGCCCAAGACAACCCGCACAATGCGGTAGTCATTGTATCGGAAACTTTTATCAAAAAAGCGCACCACAACACAGCCAGCTAATAACACGCTCAAACCCACACCTGTTAAAACCATCGCCCATTTATGCAAAAGATGCCACATCCCACTAGCTAAATGGGCTAAATTATAATCTGATCTTCTTTAAACTTCCGTATTAAGCCTTTCATAAGTCTATTTATAGAAGAATTGGGTTTATTTTCGCTGCAAAGTTTGACGATGCTCTACTACTTGTATCCGTGGTTTGGGATTAATATTTTCCAATATCTCACCTTCCGTGCCGGGATCGCTTTCTTTTTGAGTTTTATCGCTTGCATTTACGCCATGCCCAAGTTCATCACATGGGCCAAAAGGAAAAAAGCCAGCCAACCTATTTCCATGTATGTCCCCCACCAAAACAAGAAAGACACGCCCACGATGGGTGGGGTGATCTTTGTAGGCACGACCTTGGCCGCCTCACTCATCAGCGCGCGTTTGGATAATCTCTTTGTGTTGTTGGGTCTTTTGACTTTACTTGCCTTTAGCGCAGTGGGCATGCAAGATGACTACACCAAAATTAACCGCAAGAGCAATGCGGGTGTTACTTCGCGCTATAAATTTGCGGTGTTGCTGGCTATTGCGGTGTGCATCTCAACCGCCCTTTACTTTTTGCTTGACAATAAAAGTTTTTACTTGCCCTTTTTCAAACGGGCTTTATTTTCTTTCCATGATTACCCTGTTTTACTTGTCGCCTTTTGGTCATTGGTTTTTGTCGCCACCTCTAATGCGGTGAATATCACCGATGGGCTAGATGGCTTAGCCACCGTCCCTAGTATCTGTGTGCTTTTAAGCTTAAGCGTCTTTATTTATGTGGTGGGCAATGCCGAATTTAGCAAGTATTTACTTTATCCCAAGGTGAGCCACAGCGGAGAGGTGATGGTGATTGCGGCTGCTTTGATTGGCTCACTTTTGGGCTTTTTGTGGTTTAATGCCTTCCCTGCTGAGGTGTTCATGGGCGATAGCGGGAGTCTAGCTATTGGGGGCTTTATTGCTTACATGGCGATCATCACCAATAATGAAATCTTGTTAATTTTAATGGGCTTGGTCTTTGTGCTAGAAACGGGCTCGGTGATCTTGCAAATCACCAGCTACAAGACTCGTAAGAAAAAGATTTTCCGCATGGCACCCTTGCACCACCATTTTGAATCCAAAGGCTGGCCAGAAAATAAAATCATTTTACGCTTTTGGATCATTGCAATCTTAAGTAACATTGTGGCGTTGTTGAGCCTTAAAGTGCGTTGAGGATTTACTATGCTATTGTTCGGCCATGCTATCATCCTAGAAAAGCAGAACGGAGTGCCATGATCTCGTTATTAGGCTATGGGCAGACTAACCAAGCTCTTGCAACCTACCTTAACAAAAAGAGTATCCCCTATCGCGCCTACGACGACAAGACTCTAACCCCTTCTTTAGATACCCACCACAAACAGCTACTCCCCTCCAAGATGTTTAACCCCTATGAATCCCGCTTAGAGATTGTCAGCCCGGGTATCCCCTTTGATCACCCCCTCGTAATGGCTAGCAAACACCTAGTGAGCGAATACGACTACATTTACACCCTTTGGCAAACCAATCGTTCTAGCCTAGATTTCCCCACCACTTTTTTTATCAGCGGAACCAATGGCAAGACCACCACCGCACGCATGCTAGGCTTGCTCCTAAAATCCCATAATGCTCAAGTAGGCGGGAATATTGGCGTGCCCCTCATCGATCTTTACACCCAAATTAAAACAGAGCAACACAAACCCCCCTTTGTGTGGGTGTTAGAAACCAGCTCTTTTAGTTTGCACTACACCCAGCGTTTTGCACCCCATTTTTATATTCTCTTGCCCCTAGCTCCCGATCATCTAAGCTGGCATGGGAGTTACGAGCACTATGTGCATGCCAAACTCAAACCTTTAGAATTGATGAGCCCCAAGGCGGTTGCCCTTTTGCACGCCGATCTGCAAGATCACCCTTATATCAAAGATTTAAGAAATCCCCCCCAGCTCCTCTTTTATGAAAACTCCGCCCATTTAGCCCAGCTCATGGGGCTCGATCTCTCCTGTGTGCGTTTTGAAGAGCCTTTTTTACTTGATGCGCTTTTGGCTTTGAGTGCGGCTAAACTTTACAGTGGCGTGGCTAATTATGAATTGATTAACTCCTATGCGATCCAACCCCACCGCATTGAGGTTTTTACAGACGATCAAGGTCATATTTGGGTTAATGACAGCAAGGCGACCAATGTAGATGCCACCCTAAAAGCCTTGGAGCGTTTCCAAGATCGCTATGTCCATTTGATCTTGGGCGGGGACACTAAAGGAATTGATCTAACCCCCCTTTTTAAGACTCTAGCCACCTTGCAAGTAACTATCTATGTTATCGGCGTGAGCGCGCCGGTGATCATGCAAATGGCTAAGCAATACCATATCCGCGCCCTTTTATGCCAAGAGCTTAAAATGGCCGTGCAGAACATTAAAGACAATCTCCAAACTGGGCAGATCGCCCTACTCTCCCCCAGTGCAGCTAGTTTGGATCAATTTGTCTCTTACAAACATCGGGGCAATGCCTTTAAAGAATATGTGCTAGGATCATGATGCGCTTTACTCTCTGGCTGTTTTTAAGTTTGTTTGTAGTCTTGCGTGCCGATGATGATGCGGATTTAATCGACTTGCACTTACTCTTAAAGCAAATCAACCAGATTAACCAAGTCATCAAACGCTACCAAGCAGACCCTAACAAACGCTCTGAAATCTCACTTTATAGTGATCAAAAAAACGATCTCATCCACACCTTCACGCTCAAGTTACTAAATAATCAAGAACACATCGGCTTTAACATCAAAGACAACCTCAAGCAACAAAAAAAGCTCAAAGAGGCTTTATTCAAAAATAGCGACAAGGACATTTATACCTATGTCCTAGACACTCTCCACCTCAAGAATTTAGAACTAGATGCCGACATGTATTATTTTTTAGAAAAATTGCGCACCTCCCTAGACTTTTTTAGCCAAGAAAAAGATGTAAAGAGCATCAGCACCTCCTATTTATTAAAACTTGAAGGGTATGCTACTAAAACTTATGTTGCCCCCTCTAATTTAGATGATTTCAAGCAACACAACTTCCAAGAGGTCCTAGACAACTACCAAATCAAGCTTAAAACCTATACTGAAGTGCTCCATTACATCCAAAAGCACCCCAGCCAAGTGCTCTCTAAAAATGTGATCTTGAGCATTAATCTCAAATGGATTTTAGAGCGCATCTCCCGCCTTATCACCCAAGTTTTCCCCAAAGCCAACGGCTTACAAAGTGCCAAGATTGTTTTATCCCTCGTGCTCCTAGTTTTTTTACTAGCCCTAAGACAACTCATTACCGCCCTTTTTGTCAAAGCCCTAGACTATGTCGTGCGTTTCACCCGCAAAAATGTTGCCGTACAACAAAAAATCCGCAACAGCATCATCGCCCCCATCTCTACTTTTCTATTCATCTACAGCTTTGATGTTTCTATTGACATTCTCTACTACCCCCACCCGACCCCACCCAAGTTTGCCATGTATTTGGGGGTGGTTTATATCCTCTTATTTGCTTGGCTTTTCATTGCGCTTTTTAAGGCTTATGGAGCAGCCCTATTAGCTAATTTGGCCTCCAAGAGCAATGGGCTTAGAAAAGAGGTGATCAACCTCATTTTAAAAATCGCCTACTTTTTTATCTTTGTGATCACGATCTTATGGGTGCTCAAGCAACTCGGCTTTGACATCTCGACCATCATCGCCTCACTAGGAATCGGTGGTTTGGCGGTGGCCTTAGCGGTTAAAGATGTCTTGGCTAACTTCTTTGCCTCCGTGATCTTGCTCTTGGATAACTCCTTTGGTCAGGGGGATTGGATTGTATGTGGAGATGTAGAAGGCACGGTGGTGGAGATGGGGCTTAGACGCACAACTGTTAGGGGCTTTGATAATGCCCTGTTCTTTGTGCCCAATTCGGAATTAGCCGGTAAATCGATTCGCAACTGGAATCGGCGCAAAGTCGGGCGGCGCATTAAAATGACCATTGGGCTAACCTATAGCTCCTCTAGGGAAGCCTTGCAAAAATGCGTGTTGGGGATTCGCACCATGTTAGAGCAACACCCCCACATCGCTAAAGCCGGTGACATGGATAGCACCTCTGAGCAACGCCTCCATGATGATCACCATGCCTTAATCATGGGCCGTCAAGACATCGTTTCGGTGAATGACTTGATGGGGTATAAATCTAATTTGTTTGTCTATTTAGATAGTTTTGGGGATAGTTCCATCAATATTTTCATCTATTGTTTTTCTAAGACCGTGATTTGGGGCGAATGGCTGGCTGTTAAAGAAGATGTTATTTTGAAAATCATGAAAATCGTAGAAGAATGTGGATTGAGTTTTGCTTTCCCTTCTCAGAGTATTTATGTGGAGAGCCTGCCAAAAGACAAGTCAAGTCTATCTTAGAGTGAGGTGATGCATGTTTTTCAAAAATCTCAAGTTAGGGGTCAAGACCGCTTTAACCACCTCAGTCATTCTAGTAGTCTCCTTTGTTGCCCTAGGCTTTTACTATGTCAGTGAGGCGAGCAAAATCTTAGTGGACAGGGCTAACCAATCTGTGCGGTTTTTGGCCGAGGGCCGATCTAAAAATATCGCCTTGGAACTTAACGATGTGCACCGCACCCTCGTCAATTACGCCAATTATTTTTCACAAGATGGTTACGCTTTTATCCAGAACTCCACGGCCAAAGAGCTTGAGGACAATGTGCGTAAGCTCTGTGAAAACAATGCGTTTGTCTATCAAGCCTTTTTGGTGATCATGCATGGAGGTAAGCCTGCCACAAGTTATGACTCCGTGCAAAAGAGTAATGGGGAGTTTGCATCCAATGTCAATAACCCCCTCATCCTGCATTCTAATTTGCTCCAGCAAGTCATCAGCACGCGATCGATGGCTAGAACCCTCACTGATAAACACGATCTGATGGAAGGTGTGAGTAGCTTTGGCTTTACCATTGCTGCCCCCATCTTTGATAGCCACAATAATCTTGTGGCAGTGGCTGGTCTCTATGTGAGCTTTGGATACATTCAGGATAAATACTTCCCCACCGACACGGGAGAGAATGGGTTTTTAATGGGTTCTAGAAATCGTATTTTTGCGATCAACAAAGATCACAGCTTGCAAGGAAAAGCCTTTACAGATGTCATGTTAGATCAAGAGGCCAAAAAGGTGGTTGCTTTCAGAGAAAAGGCGGAGGCAGATCAGACTCTCATCACCTCTTTTTATTCCAATGTGTTAAATGAGGAGATTATTTTGGCTTTGCACACCTTTAGACCCTTTAAAGACCCTAAAATGGGGCATAACTGGGTGATCGGATCGGTGATTTCCAAAGCCAAGGTTTATGGTTATGTGCGCCACACCCAAATGGTGATCATCGCTATTGGTTTGAGCGCGCTTTTAATCGCCATCATTGCCATGCACTTTTACATCCAAAGACAAATTGTGTGGCGGGTTAATCGGGTGGTGCAGACCTTAACAGGCTTTTTTAGATTGCTTAACCACGAGGAAAATGTAGAGGTCCAAATTTACAAATCCACCCAAAATGATGAGATTGGCTGGATGTTAGATGGCATCAATTCCAATATTGCCAAGATACAAAAAACCTTCCGTCATGATAACGATGCGGTTGTAGAAGTCACCCAGCTAACTTCTAATGTACAAAAAGGGATTATTGTCGCAAACAAAGAGCACGCCAGTGCTAACACCCCCAAACTTGCCGAACTCATCAAGGTCGTGCATGCGATGGTGGAGAGTTTGGAAAACAAGATTGGTTCTGATCTTAATAAAATTTTAGCGGTGGTGCATGCCTACCAAAAGCTTGACTTCACACCCCAAATCCAAGGGGCTAAAGGCGATGTGGAACTTTCCATCAACCAATTGGGCACAGAGATCACCAAAATGCTCACCACTTCCTCTGAGTTTGCCAATATGTTAAGCACAAAAGCCTTGAATTTGAAAGCGAGCATGGATAAACTCTCAGAGAGTTCTGCCAACCAATCCCAAGGGATCAAAGAGACCACGCAAAATATTGAAGTGATCACGCAAAATATTAGCGATGTGAGCTTGAAAAGCGATGAGATGATTGCACAAAGCCAAGACATTAAAAGCGTGGTGGAGATCATTCGAGACATTGCCGAGCAAACCAATTTATTAGCCCTCAATGCTGCCATTGAAGCTGCCCGAGCGGGCGAGCATGGGCGTGGCTTTGCCGTGGTAGCCGATGAGGTCAGAAAACTAGCCGAACGCACGCAAAAATCCTTGAGCGAGATTGAAACCAACATCAATGTCTTGGTGCAAAGCATCGCAGATAACTCCACTGCCATTAAAAACCAAGCCAATGCGGTGCAAGACATCAATAAAGCCATGAGTGCCTTTGATACCCAACTAGGGCACAATTTAGACATCGCCAAGGAATGCTTGGGCATTAGCCAAGACATCGAGCACATCGCTAATGATATTTTAGAGGACACCAGCAAGAAAAAGTTTTAAGATGGAAAATGTGAAAAAAGACCAAAATGGATTTGTTTTTAGAGCTTGCACAGCCTAATACAGATGGCTTTTCGCGCTGGGTGTCTGTGAGCGAGTTTAGCGGAAAATATCAAGAACTCCAGTTAGGCAATGGGGGTAGCTGGCTTCGCCCTAGTAGCTCTCTAGCTAAAAAATACAAAATAGAGGTTGATAAAAGCCAAAGTAGCGGGAACTCCATAGATCGTATTAGACTTGTAGGATTCAATACAAAACCCCAATTTAACCAAGCCATTAGAAAAGACATTGTAGATGCTTTAAAAAATAAACCCTGCGTGATGTGTGGTATTCGTGGCAATAGCGAGAATACTAAAATTGAAATTGACCATAAAGATGGCAGGAAGAACGATCTTAGGGTAGCGGATATTAAGAGTCAGAGACTAGAGGATTTCCAGCCCTTGTGTAAGGCTGATAACGATGCCAAAAGGCAGATTTGCAAAAAATGCAAAGAGACAGGTCAAAGATGGAATGCTGAACAAATCTCGGGGCATCTCTACTCTTTTTATAAGGGTGATGCGCATTATACAGAGAAACTTGGTTGTGTGGGTTGTTACCAGTATGACCCGGTAGCCTACCGCCAGGAATGCGCCAAAAGGATCGCTACAGAGGGTTTAAACAAAGCAAAGTGAATTACATTGGCTCTAAGCTTTCTCTAGCCCCCTTTTTATTGCACCATATCCAAGAGAGTTTGCAACACAGAGGGGTCGATTTGCAAGATTGCATTTTGATAGACGCTTTTGCCGGATCGTGTGCAGTGGGGCGGTTATTTAAAAACCGCGTCAAACAGGTGATTAGCAATGATTGCGAGTTTTATAGCTATGTGTTGGCTAAAAACTACATCGAAAACACCACCCCGCTTAAGCGCGCCTCTAAACTTTTAGAGCAACTCCAAAATCTCCCCCCCTTAAAGGGGAAAATCTACACCCATTACGCCTTAGGGGGAGGGCATTGCCGCCAGTATTTTAGCGATGAAAATGCCATGCGCATTGATGCGGTGCGCTCCCAGTTGGCACACTGGTTAGAACAAAAGCACATCAGCCCCAGCGAATTTTACTTTTTGCTCGCCTCCTTGCTCGAATCAAGCGACAAGGTCGCCAACACCGCCTGTGTCTATGGCGCATTTTTAAAAACCCTCAAAAAAAGCGCGCAAAAAACTCTACTTTTATCCCCCGCCCACTTTGATTTAAGCCCCAACCCCCACTATGCCCACCAACAGGACGCTCAAGAGCTTATCGCACACACCCCCGCTGATATTCTCTACCTAGACCCCCCCTATAATGCTAGAGAATATGGTGCCAACTACCACCTTTTAAACTCCATTGCCCTTTATGATGACTTCACCCCACAAGGTAAAACAGGCTTGAGGGATTACCAAAAATCGCTTTGGTGCAAAAAAAATAGTGTGGCGGGGGCTTTGGAGGCGATCTTAAAAAACGCACAAGCCAAATTTATTTTTATGAGTTACAACAACGAAGGCTTACTAAGCCTCAAGCAGATCGCCCAGATTTTCAAGCAACATGGCAAGTATAGCCTCAAAAGCCACCCATACACCCGCTTTAAAGCCAACTCCAACCCCCAACAGCACACCAAAACCACCGAATATTTGCATGTTTTGGAAAAATTTTAGTGTGGTGCAATTTAAGGGAAGCTGTGTTAGACCCCTTCCAAGGAGTTATATGTTTAATTTCACCCCCCTCCCCTCAAAGAAAAGATTAACCCAGCCCATCTCTTAGCGTGTGTGTTGGCTTTTGCCTCACAAAAAGGAGTTTGACATGCCTTGGCCATGGATTATTGGCGGTCTTGCCGTTGGAGCTATGTGGATTTACAAAGAATATTTTGATAAAGAGGATCCGCCCAAAAAAGACCCACCTCCACCCAAGAAAAAAATCTACCTGCTCTATGGCTTGAGCGGGGCAGGTAAAACGGAGTTATGCCGTGTTTTAATTGATCATAGTTTCAAGGGTGGTGGTTATGAGGCAACAGACCACCCCAACATATACAAGGGGGAAAATTTTGCCCTGACAGATTGCACAGGGAGCAACCCCCGTCTCAATAATGACTTTTTCAAAACAAAGGCTACAGACTATGATGAACACATTCTTGTCTATGTGTTTAGCGCAGTGGCGTATCTCAAAGAACAAGAGATTGCCACAAAAATAAAAGTCCAAATTGGAGCCTGCACAAAAATGGCGGACGATTTAAACGCACACAAGGTGTTCGTCCTCGGCACGCATAGCGCGCATAGCCCCAATAAGCAATATCCTAATTATGTGCCTAGCTCTAGTGAGCATAGCCGCATTATCCAAGATTTACAAGGTTTAGCCCCTATGCGTATCTTTGAGCTCAAGGACAAGCCCTATACAGAGATTGAAACATTCTTAGAGATTTCATGAGTGTCTATGCCTACATGCAAAATGCAGAGCAAAAACTCGTAGTGGTGCAAGATGGTAAAATATTGGAGGGAGAGGATCAAGCACGAGCCCTAGAGTTCATCAACCAAACTCTTTTAACACTCTTAGACAAGACAAAACTTGCAAAAGAGACTTTTATGATATGTGGGGGCAAGCGTTTGGCGCATTTAAAACACTCTAAGTCGAATCACGTTGGGCGGGTGTGTTACGCCATTTTGATCTACGATAACAATGAGAACCCGCATGTGATCGCTCCAAGCGCGCAAGCATTGGGCTTTGAGTCTGCAAAAATCCCTAGAAAATTCAAATGGTTATCATGCACGCTATACCAATTCTGGGCGTGGTTAAGAGACTTATTAAATACATTGAAAAGAAAAGGACAAAAATGAAAAAAGTGATTTTACTAGACAAAACTCAGGCGCAGGAATTTGAAGAAGCTAAAGAACTTTTTCCAAAAGAGATGCAGGCTTTTCAAGGCTATGAAACTAAAGAGGGCGCGTTAGTGTGTGCCACACAAACGATCGAACCCTCTAAAGAGGGTGCGTTGGTGGTGGCTGAATCGGACATCTTGCCCGGGCATTTCTATAAACTTGAGTCCTATCAAGAGGATTACCACAAAGACTTAGCGCATTTCTTGGGCATGCTCTTTAGCAAAATGGGCAAAGCGTATTTTGATTTTAGAGTTGTTAGAAGCCAAGAGGAATTTCAGAAAATGGAAGAACAAATGCGCACAGGGGGTGGTATAGGGACTGTTGTTGCTGGAGCCACCATGCAGACAGAATCGCAAAATATACAACAAACTAGAACACAGCAACAATCCACATTCACGCGTAAATCTGGCGATTTTGGGGGAAAATGCACGCCTAAGGAACTACAAGATTGGTTGGAACAAAGAGGGATCAACCACCAAGCCCTAGAAAAACTAGGCGTGGCTGAACTTGTAGATACCTTTTTGAGGAATGGAGAAATCAAAGAAGGCGGGCATTTAGAGGAGCATTACGAAATGGAAAAGATTTTTGAAGAAGCTAGCCACGCACAGGTGGATTTTCACACCCAGATTGGTACAAAGAAAGGCTTACAAAACTTTTTTGCCAAGGGGTTTTTAAATAAAATCGCTAGGCTAGATTTAGGCGTGCAGGCGGGCGGGTCGGTGGATTCTAAAAGCCAGTGCAAACGCTATGAAAAATACGCCCTATTTTATGCAGTCAAGTTTTAGACAAGAAGAGAAGATGCCAAAGAATGCCCCAGAGGGAAACGCAAGAGGGAGTCTAGATATAGAATCTGTCTTATCCACAGCGGGGGTTATCATCAAGGACGCATTGCCAGATACAATCCGCAAGCGTGTAGATACTCTATTGGCCACAAAACAGATCGCCCAAAATTTTTACGAGGAATTTTTAGAAACTTTTCCGGTTTATCGGGAAGGCGATGGAGTGAGCGAGCCAGAGATAGGCAGTGTATTATGGCACGATCTTGCCAATGCGTTTTCACACACGGGAATCTATGTGGGTGGGGGGCAGATTGTGCATTTGACCGGCAAATTTAATGGGA